>JACQGG010000254.1 GCA_016199665.1 Acidobacteriota bacterium
GACCACTGCAGCTTCTTCCATTGTCGCTTCTCCTCCGGCAATCCATGTCCCCGGCTTCATGTGAAAGCTGGAGCGCACGTGGATGGGAATGTTGAACTTCATACATATCTCGGCCGCACGGGGATGCAGCACCTTGGCCCCGCTGGAAGCCATCTCGATGGCTTCATCGAAACTGATCTTCGCCAGAAGCCTCGCCTGCGGAACCGCGGTCGGATCGGCGGAAAAGACGCCGTCGACATCGGTGCAGATCTCGCAGACAGATGCGTTCAGAGCCGCAGCCACCGCCGCGCCCGTGATGTCACCGCCTCCCCTTCCCAGGGTGGTCACGTCATGACCGTCAGTGATGCCTTGAAATCCCGCAATAATGACCACTTTGCCCGCATTCAGCTCCTGATCGATGCGCTGCGTATCGATAGACTGGATGCGCGCCCGGTTAAAAGCCCCATCCGTCCGGATGCCGCACTGGGCAGCCGTCAGCGAAATAGCCGCGACTTGCCGTTCCTGCAGCGCCAGGCCGAGCAGAGAAACCGCCACCTGCTCGCCGGAGGCGAGCAGCAGATCCATCTCCCGGCCGCGGGGACGCGCGGCGACCTGATGCGCCAGAGTCACAAGCTGATCCGTGGTCTTGCCCATGGCTGAAACCACAATGACCATGCGAGGACTGCTCGCCAGGCACTGGCGGATACGATCCGCCACAGCGCAGATCTTTTCCGGCGTCGCCACGGAGCTTCCGCCATATTTTTGAACCAGGATCCCAGTTCTATTTGTCATACTGTCTGTCTCTCGCAGTCCGACGTTCGGGCTCAAGGTTCAAAGTTCAAGGTTCGAGGTTCGAGGTTCAACGTTCAACATTCAACGTTGAACCTCGAACGCGCCCCGGAGACCTACGCCAGAGTTTTCGGTTCCTGGTCCGCCAAGAACTGCTCAAACTCCTGCAGCGACCTCCCCAGATTGACCGTTCGAACCGCGCGCTCCTGCATGACCTCGGCTGTCTTATAGCCGTTGCCAGTGATGCAAACAACGATCGATTCATCCCTCGGGATGGCGCCCCGTTCTATCAGGACCCGGGTCGCAGCCAGCGTGGCGCCCCCGGCAGGTTCGGTAAAAATGCCCTCCATCTCGGCCAGAAGCTGGACCGCGTCCAGAATCTGCTCGTCGGAAACCATCGCGCCCCACCCTCCGGTTGCCCGCACCGTTTGCAGAACCTGAAAACCATCCGCCGGATTCCCGATGGCGATCGACTTGGCGATGGTCTGCGGCTTGACCGGCTCCGGATATTCCAACCCCTGCTCCAGCGCCCGGATCACGGGGGCCGACCCTGCGGCTTGGGCGGCATGGATTCGCGGCGGCTCCCCCTGGATCAGTCCCACATCGAGCAACTCGCGAAAAGCGCGCCCGATCCGCGGCAGCAGCGTCCCTCCCGCGACCGGCGAGACCACGTGCTGCGGGAACCTCCAGCCCAGTTGCTCGGCAATCTCAAATCCGCATGTCTTGGCGCCTTCTGCGTAGTACGCGCGCAGGTTGATGTTGGCAAACCCCCAGGGGTGCTTGTCGGCAATCTGGGTGCAGAGGCGGTTGACATCGTCATAATTACCGGCGATGGCGAGCACATGGGGCCGGTAAATAGCAGAGCCCAGCACCTTGGCGGCCTCCAGACCCTGCGGAATGAAGACATAGCACTCCAGCCCCAGCCGGGCGCTGTGCGCGGCAACGCTATTGGCAAGATTTCCAGTCGAGGCGCAAGCGAAAACATTGAATCCCAGTTCCACCGCCCGCGTGGCCGCCACCGAGACCACCCGGTCCTTGTACGAAAAGGTGGGATGATTGACCGAGTCATCCTTGATATATAGTTCGCTCAGACCCCACTTGCGGGCCAGCCGGTCGGAGCGGACCAGCGGAGTGAACCCGGAGTGGAAGCCGGTGCGCGGCGGGCCGCTGATGGGGAGCAGTTCCCTGTAGCGCCAGATGTTCCTGGGTCTCCGCTCAATCTCATCCCGGCTGATGCCGGCCCGAATCGCGGCATAGTCATAAACCACTTCCAGAGGGCCCAGACACCGATCGCATACAAACAGGGCCCGCGCCGGAAACTTCGCCTGGCACAGGTGACACTGCAAACCCGTGAAGTAATTCGTCATATCCGGTTCATCTTTCTTTCAAAGCATGCGCGCCGGCGCCCGACCTCTCATGGGCCGCCAAGGTTCGAACCCGGCACGGGATTCCGAGCGAGCGGTACAGATTCAGAAAAAGCTCTTCGACCGCTGAAAAATTTCTCTCCGCCAGGCCGACGACCGAAGGGCCGGAGCCGCTGAGGCAGACCCCCAGCAAATCGGGATGCTCCAACGCCAGCGCCGGCTCCAATCCGGGGACCAGCGCTTGGCGATAAGGCTGGTGCCAGCGGTCCCGCAACGCCTCCTTCAAGAAACGATGCTCGCCGGCTCCAAGCGCCTGCAGCAGCAGCGCCACCCGCTGCAGGTTGAACACCGCGTCGCTGCGGTCGATCCTGTCAGGCAACACCCGTCGCGACGATGCCGTCGGGAGCTCTGCCTCGGGAGTAACAACCACAAACCGCAGCGATTCAGGCCATGGCGACGAAACCGCGTGCACCGAACCGTCGGCCAACTGGCAACAGCCGCTCAGGCCGCCCAGCAGGGCCGCCGCGACATTGTCCGGATGTCCGTCCAGCCGGGCGGCGGCGGTCAGCAGCCGCTGCGACGGCTGAGGTCCGGCGAGAGCCTCGTACA
This sequence comes from Acidobacteriota bacterium, assembly GCA_016199665.1. Classification (GTDB taxonomy): domain Bacteria; phylum Acidobacteriota; class UBA6911; order JACQSX01; family JACQSX01; genus JACQSX01. Next base: position 2,742 of record JACQGG010000254.1, read on the forward strand.
GCCTCAACCCCGCCACAATCGCGGCAGAGCTGCTCCCCAAGCCCCCGCGCATCGGGATCTCACTGCGGACTTCCAGACGCAGCGACGGAAAGTCGAGCCCGTCTGAGGCCGCCAGAAAACGAAACGCGCTCTCAATAAAGTTGTCTCCCCGCAGCTTCTGATCAACGAAAATAAACTCCAACCGACTACGGTCCCGCCCCAAAACTTCTGCCACCCGCACCCGCAGATAAATGCGAACCGCCACTGCCAAAGTATCAAACCCGGGTCCCAGATTGGCGATGGATCCGGGAACGGCGATCTCCAAACCCGAGATGTCTTCACTGAATTTCATATTGAACAGCCGTTGCTCGTTTCAAAGTTTCCGGTCCCGAGTTCAAGGTTCAAGGCGCCAAGCTCAACGCTTAAGGTCCGGCGTTCAAGGTTCAACGTTCCACATTGAACGTCAAACTCCCGATCCCGAAATTTGCGACTCGATGCTGGAAACCGGGCGTTTCTGGGCGCGGATGATGTAGTCGGTATCCTTCAACGCATGACCGGTCAACACCGCCACCACCGTTGCCGCCGGATCCATCTTCTTTTGACGGATCAATCTCCGGATTCCGGCCAGGGTCGTCGCCGATGCCGGCTCGCACCCGATGCCCTCGCCGCCGATGACCGCTTTGGCTTCGGCGATCTCCTCCTCGCTCACATCCAGGCACAAACCTCCGGTGAATTGGAGCGCCCGCAGCGCTTTCTTCCAGGAACGCGGCGCCCCGATGCAGATAGCCGACGCGGCGGTGCGAGGTTCGCGAATCACTTCCAGCCGGGGGATCCCCGATTGCCACATCCGGACAAACGGATTGGCTCCTTCCGCCTGGACCACGACCATCCTGGGGACCTTTTCGATCAGGCCGGTAGCCTTCAATTCCTGCAAGGCCTTGCCAAACGCTGAGGCGTTGCCAAGATTTCCGCCTGGCAGCACGATGTAATCCGGCGGTTTCCAGTCGAGCTGTTCCATCAAGCTGAAAACCACTATTTTCTGCCCTTCAATGCGAAACGGATTGATCGAATTCAGAAAATAAACTTCAGGGCCGGCGCTGCGCAGCAGGCGCTCCAGGGCTGAGTCGAAGTTGCCCTCCACCTGGACGATCTCAGCGCCGTAGTCGATCGACTGGGCGAGCTTGGCCATGGAGATCGCTCCCTGGGGCAGGTAAACACGGGCGGCAATTCCCGCGCGGGCCGCGTAGGCCGCCATGGAAGCAGCCGTATTCCCCGTCGAGGCGCTGGCAACCTGAGTGGCCCCCAAATGCCTGGCCTGAGTCACCGCCACGGTCATGCCGCCGTCCTTAAAGGAGCCGGTGGGATTCCAGCCAAGGTGCTTGAACCAGAGATGGTCCAACCCGGCATAGCGCGAACTGGCAGGGGCGGCCAAGAGGGGCACATTGCCCTCCTCGAGCGTCACCACTGCGCCAGGATCGTAAAGGTCGGGAAGAAACTCACGGAACCGCCATATGCCGCTTCGATCCCGCGGGTCGGAAGAAATCCGGCGCTCCAACCAGATCTGCTTCAACGAGTCGGCGTCAAACGGGCCCGGCCCGAGACCGACCTCCAGCAAATCACCGCAGCGCGGGCAGCTTAAAGCGCGGTCGCGGATGTCCAGGAGAGTGGAACATTGGCCGTCACTGCAGCGAAGATGCATTCAAGCTCCCGCTGCGGAGCCGCGCCCATAGACCTGCTCCGCAGAAACAAAAACATGGGCTAGTGTCGCCTTCGGTAAATACGCAACCCTTTGTTGCGGGCGCGACACTACGACAGAACCGGGAGACTGACCGGCGGCTGGACATGGAAGTCAAATTTCAGGATCTCCTCCAGGGCTCTCTCCAGAACGGCGTTGCTGCACTCTTCCAGCGTGATTACGAAAGGAAGCCTGGACTTTTCCATTCCAGGCTCCTGCAGCAGCGCATCAATGTTGATCCGGTAATTGGACAAGACAGTCGCCAGGGCCGCCGTGATGCCGGGGCGGTCCCTCACGATAAAGCGCACATAATGCGGCGAACTGAATTCCCCGCTTACCGGGTGCGATGAGTTCGAGCTGTCTGTCTCTGTCGCGGAGACCGGCCCGCCCGGCTCCCTTCCCCTGCCGGCGATGGCAATCAGATCGGAAACGACCGCAACCGCCGTCGGATCTCCTCCCGCGCCGTGACCGGAGAAAACCGTCTTTCCGCCATATTTCCCGGCCGTCATCACCAGGTTCTGCGCTCCCTGGACCTGGGCCAGCGGCGAAGACAAGGAGACGAGCGCGGGCTGCACGCAGGCAAACAGTTGCGCTTTGTCGCCCGCCGATTTTTCAGCCTGGGACACCTGCCGGATGGTACACCCCAAGCGCCGGGCATAGGCAAAGTCGATAGCTTCAATCACAGAAATAGACCGGCACCCAATCTCGGAGGGATCGATCGCGCACTGCAACCCAACCTGGGCAAGAATTGCAAGTTTGGCGCGGGCGTCGTAACCTTCAATGTCATCGGTCGGATCCGCCTCGGCAAACCCAAGATCCTGAGCTTCCTTCAAGGCCGAGGCAAAAGGCAAGCCGGACGCTTCCATTCGGGTCAGGATGTAGTTGCAGGTTCCGTTGAGAATTCCGGAAATCCTGAACAGGCAGTCTCCGGCCAAACCTTCCCGCAGCCCTCGGATCACCGGGATGCCTCCGGCCACGGAGGCTTCAAAGCCAATCTGCCGCCCCTGCTGCCGCGCCAGCGCAATCAAGCCGGTCCCTCGCTGCGCGATGAGTTGCTTGTTTGCCGTGACCACCGATTTTCCGGCGAGCAGCGCGGCGCGGATCCAGTCTTGAGCGGGCTTCAGGCCTCCAATCAATTCGACCATGATGTCGATGTCGGGCGCAAACACATCTTCGATTCTCTCGGTCCACCTGACATGCGGCTGAACCCAGGGGACTTTCTTTTTGTCCACGCCCCGGTTGTAGATGAGGCAGAGACGGAGTTTTTCCGGAGGATGTTCCAACAGGATCCTGGCGACGGAGCGACCCACCGTTCCAAATCCTACAATCGCGACGTTGCAGACTGAATCACCGCCGCGATGCTCCGAACCGACCGATTTGCTGCTCATACAGCGGAAGAGCCTCCAGAATCGTAAACGTTACGCCAGGGCCGGCAAAATCCGGCTCGGCCTTTCTCACAAATTTTCAATGCGGTCGGCGGATCCGGAGACCCTGAATGCATTGCCCCGGTCGGACTGTCCGATCTCGCGCTCAAGACCCAATCCGCGCCACAAACCAAAAAAAAGCCCACCAACTTTGGCTGGTGGGCCGGGAGGCAGGATTTCTGCCCTGCTATCTCGGAGCGTCGCCCACAGCCCGGCCCGGCGTCTCCCGCGGCCGGCTCATCGTCGTGGGGACCGAGGTCTCTTGATTTATCATTGAAGTCGCGACGCGCTGCATTCTGCAAACCACCCGTTCCTTATACCACACCCGGCTGCCCCGTCAAAATACGGATCCTGAGATCCCTAGCGCGGCAGAGCCGCAACCAAATGGCCAACCGGATTACTGCAGAATCTTCGCAGGCTGGCAACAAATTGAGCATTAGCAATAGAGAGGGGGGGCTGGGAGTTGAGGGTTGATCGCAGATCGAAAATCGCGAATCGATTTCCGATCCGGGCTCGAGCCTCAACCCAAGCGACCGAACTTACTCCTTCTGATAGGTGACCTTCCCGCCCACGATGACCCTGAGAATCGGAATTTCCCCAATTTTCTCTTCGGGGACGGCCAGGAAATCCCCGCCCAGTTCCACAAAGTCGGCCAGCTTCCCCGGCTCAATTGCGCCCATGATCTTTTCGTCACCGTAAAACCGGGAGGCCCACACGGTGGCCATTTTCAAAGCCTCCTCGCGGGTAATCTTCAGGTTTGTTCCCCAAGCTTTTCCGGTGGTCAGGTGCCTGCGCGTAATATGGGCCTGCATTGCCTTCAAGTACAACTGGTAGTCAATCTTTCGGTCGGGTTCTCCTCTTCCCGTCAGTGAGATCGCATCCTGCACACCGGCGCCGTTGGTGACTTCCAGGATGGGCTTCATCCCTGCATCAATGACATTGCGGACCGGCGACATTCCGGCTACTTCGTCCGCGCCGTACCATTTTGCCAGATCCTCGGCGCCCCGGCCTGACATGGGACCCGTATTGAAGGAAAGGGCAAGATCGTATTCAGCCATTCTCTTGATCAAGTCGGCAGGCCGCATCAGCCCGTGAACCATTCCGAAGTGTTTCGTCTTTATGGGTCTCTCTTTGTTGATCTTGTCGAAAATCTCCAGCGCCAGCTCGACTCCCGCGTCCCCCTGGATGTGCATGTCGTTGACATTCCAGCCATACCTGCCAAGCAATATCGCGTTCTTATAATCGCTATATTCTTTCCAGTCTTTCCCCGAATTCGGCTCCACACCCAACTGAAGTTTGTGTTCCCCGTAGGGTCCAAAGGCCTCCCACGCCTGAATATTTTGCCGGGGCTTTCGGGTCATCATCCCGCCCGTGTCCGGACCCGGGTCGAAGGAACCCACCGTCGCTCCCCCGATCTTGAACCACTCATTCCCCATCCCCATCAGATTCCCCACCCGCTTGAGGTATCTCTCCATATGCGGATTCAGGCGGCCGATCTCGGTGCTGATGCGAATCCTCATGGGAAGCTCTCCCCGATCGTACAGCTCCCTGACAACGCTGATGGCCAGCCCGCTCATCCGATAGCCAATGGAGGTCACCCCCATCCGATTGAGATGCTGCAGAATCGCCTTCTGCTTTTGAACCATATTCTCAAAAGCGGGTCCATCGGGCCATGGGAGCATTTCATAGGTCAGGACGCCATAGGCCCATCCGGAGACCCGCCCGGTCGGCTGCCCCTTTTCATCGCGGTAAATGCCCATGCCGGCTTTGATGTCGTCCGGAATGAGGCTGAACGCTCTGCTGTTGACCCATCCGGTGGTGTTGTCCAAAGACACCAGGATCGGGTTGTTGGGGGCCACCGAATCCAGCAACTGAAGGGTGAGCTCGTAAGCGGCGGCGGTACGGTAGGGATTGACAAAAACCCACTCCCCGGGCCGGGCCTTATCTACATGCGCCTTGATAGCCCTCAAGCCATCGTCCAATTTGTCGATGCGCATCTCAGTGAAATTCCCCAGCCAGTCCGGTCCCGAAACCCGGTGCGCCCCCCAAAACTGGCCCGAGTGAACATCAATGAAACCGGGAGTCAGGGTGTTACCCTGCAAATCAATCCGCGCCGTCTTCGGGCCCGCCATCTGCAGAATCAGTTCCGAATTTCCCACCGCCAGTGTCTTCCCGTCCCTCACCGCCACCGCCTGGGCAATCGCGAACCGATCGTCCGCGGTTAGAACTTTCCCGTTGTACAGCACCAGGTCCGGATAGCTCACCGCCAAAAGCTCCGGAGGAACCTGCTGGCCCTTCACCCGCCCGACACCTCCCCAAAGTGCAAGACCCAGCAACCAAACTCCCGCTTTCTTTCCTCTCCTCATCGATTTGCCCTCCTGAACGAAGGCGCGCCGCGCGCCGCTAATAAGGGGTATATCTCCGGGAAACGCCACACCAAGAATGATTTTCTGTCCTAACGGTCTTAAAAAACGATCTTGAGCCCGAATTGTATTTGCCTCGCCGTGTTTGTCGTCGCGCGAATCCTCGCGCCAGCCGGGCGCGGTGTCCCGTTGCTGTTAAAAACCAGCGCATCGGGAATGAAAAAATTAGCCCGGTTGAGGGCATTGAACAATTCGGCCCGAAACTGCACCGCGAAATCCTCTGAAACCCTCGGGAGAGGGGTTGCCTTCACCAGGGCAAAATCAAAGTTGACGAAGCCAGGTCCGATAATTGTGTTCCGCCCGGCATTCCCGAAAAATCCCGCCGGCTGCAGTTCATAGACCGCGGTGTCGAAATACCTGTCCGGCCCTCCCAGCACGGGACTCTTATCGGCTCCCGGCCGCAAGTTCGGCCGGTCGGGGATCACCGTGTCCAGATTGCGCGATCGGTTAAACCCAAGCTTCGGCGTAAAAGGCGCGCCGCTGGCGAGTGAGGCGATCCCGTTGAACTGCCAGCCTGCGAGCACCTGATTTCCAGCGCCGCCCGCTCCGCCCAAGGGTAAATCATAGGTGCAATTGAAAACAAAGTTATGTCGTGCGTCAAAGGCCGAGAGGGATCGATCCGGCCGGATATCATCGGGATCCAGCTGCACCTGCGGATTGTTTCTCGCACTATTGCCGACCAGAGTCGAGGCGTTGTCGATACTCTTGGACCAGGTATAGGCCCCTTTGAGCCGCAATCCGCCGCTGTAGCTTCGCTCCAGCGACAACTGGAGCGAGTCATAGTGATAGGTGGCGCTGGCGGCAAGATATCTCCCGTTGGATAATCGGGGATTTCTCCTGGCCGCTCCCACGGGGAAAAACTTCCGGCCGTCGGATTGAATTTGCGGGATCGCTGCGTTGCCTTGGACTTGTTTCGACAGGTGATATCCACGGGATCCCACATACCCGACACTGACCGTCATGTGAGGAAACACCTCTCGCTGAATCATCAGGTTGTAATGGAAGGAGGTCGGCACGTCCCAGTTGGGATCGATCCCATCCGGCGAGGGAGTCAGCGTTGTTCTTCCCGACAGGTCGACTCTCGGAAAAGCGGGATTGTCGATGGAATATAAATTGGTGAATGGCACGTTGGTAAAAAGAAAGGAAGCGGCCCCGATGGATACCGCCTGAAACTGATTGTAAAATATGCCAAACCCGGACCGGAGGGAAGTTTTCCCGTCACCAGACACGTTCCAGGCAAGACCCATCCGGGGAGCGAAGCCCTTCAAGCTGTTATTCTCATTAAAAAGCTCGCCCCCGCTCCGGGGCTGAGTCTGGAACACCCTGTAGCCGCCGGCCACGGTATCAACAAAATTGGAAAGTTTTCCGTTGACTTCCCTCAGCCCGGTGGTGAATTCATAGCGGAGCCCCAGGTTCAACGTGAAATCCGGTCTCAGCTTCAGGTCGTCCTGAATGTAAAAACCAGCGTAAGTCAAACGCATTCCCTTGCTTTGATCTCCGGTGAGCACTCTGAAACTCGCGGGCCTGCCGGCAAGAAAGTCCTCCAGGGAATTGAAAGAGTACTGACCCAGCGGCGGCGACGTGCCGCCGCCACTCTGAATGTTGTGGTGCATCCTTTGAACTTCAAAGCCGACCTTCACAGAGTGAGGCCCCGAGGTGTGCGCCAGTTGATCGGAGAACTGGACGTCGATGTCTGCAAATTCAACGGTGCCCCCGCCAACATCCCCCAGATCGTTCAGCGCCGCCGACCCGCGTCCGGTTCCTCCCCCTACCCGAATAGCCCCGAATCCCAAGCCTTCGACAAATGACAGCCTCGGGTCAATATTGACGAGAGGAAAACTCCGGGAAATGGAATGGCTGCGATTGACGCCAAGGCGCAGGGTGTTCAGCATCCTGGTGGAAAATAACCGGTTTTCCTGAACGTTAAAAAACTGGTTGCGAGTCTTGCCGGATGAACCGAAATTCGGAAAATATACGTCAGTTCCCACCGCAGATGAGCGCGTCTTATTAAGCCGATAAGTTGCGAAGAGGGAGTCGGCCTCAGAAAACCGATGGTCGGTCTTCACCAGATAGAAGTCTGTGTCCGAGGCGCTGGTAGGACTGGTGATCAACTCAGCCGTTCCATCTCCATTACTGCGACCGTTGGGCAGAGGATAAAGAGCCAGATACGGCTTGACGACGTCGGCTACCGGAACCAGCCTCAGTCCGGCGGTTGAGGGGTCGGGCAGGAGTCCCTGACGCGCCTTATCATCCGGCGTCACGTGGATGAAGGTCCGCCCCAGGCCCTGCCTGATCCCTTCATAATTGCCAAAGAAAAAAGTCCGGTCTCTGACCATTGGCCCTCCCACGGCAAAGCCAAAGTTGTTCCTCTTGAATTCGGGCAGCGGACCCGGCGGATCGAAAAAGTTTCGCGCATCCAGGTCGTCGTTACGAAGAAACTCGAATACGGAGCCATGCAGTTGATTCGTTCCGGAACGGGTAGCCACGTTGACCACGCCTCCCGGCCTCTTGCCGAGTTCGGCGCTGAAAGAATTAGTCAAGACGCTGAACTCCCGGATGGACTCAACCCCCAACGTGACTCCGCCGATGCCTCCTCCGGTGCTGGTACCGTCGACAATCTCCGTCCCGTCCATAAGGATTCGATTTGATCCGGTTCTTCCTCCGGAAATGCTGAAACTACTGCCGGGATTGCTGCCGAGCCGGAAGCTGTAGCTGCCCGCCTGCAGGCCGATCAACTGGTCAAACTGGCGGCCATTCAAAGGCAAGTCTCGAATGGCCTTTTCATCGACTAATCCGGAGATTGCCGCCGTCGTCGTCTCCACCAGAGGGGCCTCGGCTGACACCTGGACCCGCTCAGTGATTTCACCCACTGGAAGCGCAAAATTCACTTCCAGTTCCCGCCCGACCGTCAGCGTAACGCCGCTGCGCACCACGGTCTGGAAACCCGCCAGCTCCGCTTCAAGCTCATACCCGCCCAAAGCAAGCTGGGGCAGGTGGTATCTTCCCGCATCATCGCTGATTGTGGTCCGCACGATCCCCGTGTCCAGATGTCGGGCCTTAAGAGTGACGCCCGGCAGTACTGCTCCGCTGGCGTCCTTCACCACTCCGGAAAGTGTCCCCAGCGTCACCTGCCCGCGCACCTGGCACAACGTCACCAGAAGTGCCACAAGGGCCAGTAACGCGGCTCGATGCATTGCCTTGTTCATGGCTCGCCTCCTGCCGTTTTGGCCCCCGTGCCAGCCCAACGTGGAAGACCTGGAATCCCGGTGTAATTCAAGATGGGAAGAGCTCGCATTTCCTGCGTTCTTGTCGCAATCCCATGAATAGCCATTCTATCCACTGCGTCCTGGACCTCTTCCAACTTGTGCGGCCGGATGCATTGGAGTTTCTTCATGGAGCAGACCTGCTTCGCGCGGTAGCAAATAAGAATTCGCATCTCCGCCTCTGAACCGATGCCGGCGGGCAACCCTACTTCAGTTTACGCTGTCCACATCAAGATAGTTCTCGGCGGAAGAGACTAACCCGAACCGGATCCGGACAGCGGTCGCGTTCTTGTCGGTTGTAAACCTGAGGCTCTTCAGGCACCAATCCCAATAGTTGTCGCCCGGACTGCCGGTGACCTCTTCAGAGCGGATGAGGTCGTCGCCGCCGTTATACCGGAAGACGGAGAAAGAAACAACATCCGAGGAAGACTGGAGTCCCACCGAGGATGCCTTCTTTGATTTCGCATGAGACTACTGCGGACGCCTGAACAATCCCCCATAGACCGCTTTCCCGAGGACATGTCCCTGCATCGCTTTCATGACATTCGCGCGCGTCTCGAATGCGTCAGCGGTCGGTTGAACATCGAGCTTGGTGTCCAAGGCAAAGAGCTCGAACATGTAGTGATGCCGCGGACCCGTCGCCGCTGCGCCAGGACCGCGATACACCGGACCTGTGGCGCTGATTTGATAGCTGCCGTCCGACAGTTGCGAACCCCTGGGAACAGCTTCGGGCAAGCCGGTGGCCGTCGCCGGAATGTTCCACACGACCCAGTGCGCCTGATCATCCGTTGTCCGGTTGCGCGCCACATCCATGTCGCGCATGTTGAGTACGAAAGACTGCGTCCCTGCCGGCGGATTGGCCCAGCTGATCGCCGGCGAGGTCCCTTCGCCCGGTGCTGCGCCTTCGGCCGCCTGGCTGAATTTCACGGGAATCTGGCCGCCATCGGGGAACGCCGGGATGGTCATCGTCATGGCAGGACCGCTGGCAGCCGGTGTGCTACCGCGCTGGCCGCCGCCCTCTTGAGCCGTGATGGGCACCGCGATAAGGAAGATGATCATCGAAGTAAGGCACAACCGCCCTTTCCGCATACTGTTTCTCCTGATTCTTGATTGCAGTGAAAACAACGCAGTTGTAACCGGTCGTCGAGTGTTTTATTGGAGCCGCCGTAAGATCGTCCGTCTGACGTATAGAGTTTTATCCAGAACGCCTCAGAGGGCAAGGAGCAAATTGAGGCGGGGTTTGTTTTTTTGCAAGGATTTTTTGCGACCCGAGACCCAAATTGCTTCTGGAGTCTTCCCTGGAGTTTCTACATTTTCACGCTGCCACGGTGGAGGCCAAGGTTCAAACGCGGAAAAACTCTGGGTGGAATAAACGGCGCGCCCGGTTCTTCAAAGGCGGGACGCGCCAGCAATGGCCCGGTGCAGCGGCGGCTCCAGACGAAGCTTGGGCAGAATGCGCTCAAACAGGGCCAGCACTTCCTGCACCATCCGGGGAACACGGTTGGACCGCAGATAGACCCACCCTGTCTCGCGAAACAGGGAATGCCCCTCGATCCGCGAACAGAAAAACCGGCCGCTGCGCACTTCCCGCGCTACCGCCTGATAGGGAATGATGGTAATGCCCATGCCGGCGGCCACCATCGCCTTGATAATCTCGACATTCTCCGTGTCCATGACGATCTTGGGGTGAACCTGCTCCTTGAGGAAAAACGCGTCCAGGGCGCGACGGGTATTAGACCCGGTTTCAAAAAGCACAAACTGCTGGTGCACCAGATCGTGAGGCGAGATTTTCCTTTTCTTCGAGAGCGGGTGATGGGGAGCCGTCACCAGCAGCAGCTCTTCCCTGAGAGCCGGGAGCGTAACCAAGTCGGATCCTTCGATGGGAAGCGTCAGCAACCCCAGGTCGGCTGAGCCGGTCCGGATCGAGCCGATAAATTTCTCGCTGACTCCCGCCGCCACATTGATTTCAACGTTGGGATGGACGCGGCGAAACTCCTTTAGCAGCAAAGGGAAAACATACAGGCACACGGTCATGCCGCCTGCCAGCCGCAGCGTGCCAGCCAGCGACTCCTTGCTGTCGCTGATAACCGCGACCGTCTCTTTCAGGTCCTGCAGGACGCGATTGCTCAACTGCAGCAGAGTCTCTCCGGCAGGAGTGATGCGCACTTTTCTGCCGACTCGCAAGAATATCGGCTCCTGCAGCTCCTGCTCCAGCAGCAGGATCTGCCGGCTGATCGCCGACTGGGATACGTGCAGCCTGTCTCCCGCTCCGGTAAAGGAGCCGGCTTCCACAATGGCTTTCAAGATTTCCAGTTGTCTCAGGTCCATGCGGCGACGGGGGTCAGGTCGTTGAATGGATCATGGATCGTGGATGATGGATCATGGATCACGGATTGAGGGATCATGGATCATGGATCCATCATCCCTCATCCCTCCCATCACGGCAGCGTCGTCTTCCCCATCAGATACCGGTCACACTCCCGGGCCGCTCCCCGCCCCTCGCTGATTGCCCATACAATCAGGCTCTGACCCCGGCGTGCGTCACCGGCGGCAAATATTCCCGGCACGTTGGTGGCAAATTTGCCGAATTCGGCCTTGACGTTCGAGCGCGCATCCTTATCCACGCCAAGCTGGTCGAGAAGCTGATTCTCCGGACCCAGAAAGCCCATGGCCAGCAGCACCAGTTGCGCCGGGTATACCTTTTCAGTTCCCGGTATCTCCCGGGGGATCAGACGCCCGTTGTCCCCTTTGACCCATTCAGTCAGGGCAGCGGTGAGCCCGGTGACATGCCCGCCGGCGTCTCCGATGAATTTGTTGGTCATGATGCAGAATTCGCGCGGATCGCGGCCCAATACGGCAGCCACCTCTTCCTGGCCATAATCCACACGGAAAATCTTCGGCCACTCCGGCCAGGGATTGTCCGGGGCGCGCTCCATGGGCGGCCTGGGCAGGATTTCAAACTGCAGCAGGCTCCGGCACCCATGGCGCATGGCGGTGCCCACGCAGTCGGTCCCCGTGTCGCCACCGCCAATGACAATCACATCCTTGCCCTCGGCCGAAATAAAGGCGCCATCGCGGTGCTGGCTGTCCAGCAGGCTTTTGGTGTTGGCCGTCAAAAACTCCATCGCAAAGTGAATGCCCTGAAGATCGCGTCCTTGAATGGGGAGGTCGCGAGCCTGCGTTGCCCCGCCGCACAGCACGATAGCGTCGAATTCCCGGCGCAGCCTGTCGGCCGGATAATCTTTCCCGACTTCGGTGCCGGGAAGAAAAATCACGCCCTCCCCGGCCATCAGATCGACGCGCCGCTGGACCAGGCTCTTGTCCAACTTCATGTTCGGGATGCCGTACATCAAAAGTCCGCCGATGCGGTCATCGCGTTCGAAGACCGTGACCCGGTGTCCGGCGCGATTGAGCTGGGCCGCGCAGGCCAGCCCGGCCGGCCCGGAACCCACCACGGCGACCTTCTTTCCACTGCGAACCGCGGGCACTTCCGGAACCACCCAGCCCTCCTCAAAGCCGCGATCCACAATCGCGACTTCAATGGTTTTGATGGTTACCGGCGGCTCGTTAATACCCAGCACACAGGAGCCCTCACAGGGAGCCGGACAAACCCGGCCCGTGAACTCCGGGAAATTGTTTGTCTTGTGCAGACGGTCCAGCGCCTCGCGCCAGAGTCCGTGGTACACCAAATCATTCCAGTCGGGAATCAGATTGTTGAGCGGGCACCCTGCAACCGCGCCGTTCAGTTCGATTCCGGCGTGACAAAAGGGCACGCCGCAATCCATGCAACGGGCTCCCTGTTTCTGCAGCAGCTCGCCATCGGCAGGCAGATGGAACTCCCGCCAATCGCGGATTCGCTCCGCAGGGGGCCGGTCAGGCGGCAGCTCGCGAGGATATTCCGTAAATCCCGTTGGCTTGCCCACTAGGTTCCCCCAACGCGCGCCCGATCATGCGCGTTCTGATCAAACGCCGCCATAACCGCGTCTTCGTCCGTCAGGCCCGCCTGCTTGACTCGTTTCTGAGATTCAATCACCCGTCGATAGTCGCTCGGGTAGATCTTGACAAACCTGCGCGCCATTGTTTCCCACGAAGACAGAATGTTCCATCCGCGCTGACTGCGCGTGTACTCGACGTGCTTTCGAATCATGCTGCGCAGCAGATCCAGTTCCTCCTTTTCCTCCACCGCAAAAAGCTGGACCATGTCCTTGTTGCACCGCTGCGAAAAGTCGCCTTCTTCATCCAGCACGTAAGCAATGCCTCCCGACATCCCCGCGGCGAAATTGCGCCCCGTCCTTCCCAAGACCGCCACGCAGCCGCCCGTCATGTACTCACAGCCATGATCCCCGACCCCTTCGACCACCACGCGCGCCCCGCTGTTGCGGACACAGAACCTCTCCCCCGCGACTCCGCGGATGTATGCCTCACCGCTGGTGGCTCCGTAAAACGCGACGTTGCCGACAATGATGTTCTCCTCCGGAACAAACGTGGAGCCCTCGGGCGGATAGACGATGATCTTGCCGCCCGACAAGCCCTTGGCCAGATAGTCGTTGGAATCGCCCTCCAGCGTCAGGGTGATGCCCCGGGGCACGAAGGCGCCAAAGCTCTGTCCAGCCGAGCCCTTGAAGTGCAGGCGAATCGTATCCTCGGGAAGCCCTTCAGCCCCGTACCGCTTTGACACCTCGCTGCCCAGAATCGTCCCGACTACGCGGTCCGTGTTGCGAATGGGTAGCACCTCCGCGACCGGCGCCTTCTCTTCCAGTGCAGGTCTGCAGAGCGAAAGCAGCGTCCTCATATCCAGCGAACTCTCCAGACCGTGGTCCTGCGATATCTGGCAGAAGCGCCCCACGTGAACCGGGACCTCCGGCTGGTGAAAGATCTGCGAGAAATCCAGGCCGCGCGCTTTCCAGTGATCCAGAGCGCGGCGCATCTCCAGTTTTTCGGTATGCCCGACCATCTCATCGATTTTTCGAAAACCAAGCTGCGCCATCAACTCGCGCACTTCCTGGGCGACAAAGCGCATAAAGCTGACAACATGCTCCGGGTCGCCGGTGAATTTCTGGCGAAGTTTCGGGTCCTGCGTTGCCACCCCCACCGGACAGGTGTTGAGATGGCACACCCGCATCATGACGCAGCCCAGCGTGACCAGCGGCGCCGTGGCAAATCCAAACTCTTCAGCGCCCAGCAGAGCGGCAATGACCACGTCGCGGCCCGTCTTGAGCTGGCCGTCGGTTTCCACTGCAATTCGGCTGCGCAGATTGTTAAGCACCAGCACCTGGTGAGTTTCCGCCACTCCCAGCTCCCACGGGATTCCGGCATGCTTAATGCCGGTGAGCGGCGATGCCCCGGTGCCACCGTCATGGCCGCTGATCAACACCACGTCGGCCCGCGCCTTGGCCACTCCGGCCGCGATGGTCCCGACGCCGACTTCCGCCACCAGTTTGACGCTGATCCTGGCGTTGCGGTTGGAGTTCTTCAGATCATGAATCAGCTGCGCCAGATCCTCGATGGAGTAGATGTCATGGTGGGGCGGAGGCGAAATGAGGCCCACCCCCGGAGTCGCCAATCTCACTTTTGCAATCCAGGGGTACACCTTTTGCCCCGGCAGTTGTCCTCCCTCGCCGGGCTTGGCTCCCTGAGCCATCTTGATCTGCAGCTCCCGGGCGTTGACCAGATATTCGCTGGTGACGCCAAACCGTCCCGAGGCGACCTGCTTGATGGCGCTGTTGCGCGAATCTCCGTTTTGATCCGGAACGTAACGCGCCGGATCTTCGCCTCCTTCTCCGGTATTGCTCTTGCCACCGATTCGGTTCATCGCGATCGCCAGAGCTTCATGCGCTTCCTGGCTGATCGAGCCGTACGACATGGCGCCGCTCTTGAACCGCCTGACGATGGACTCAACCGGCTCGACTTCGTCAATGGGAACCGGCTTTTCCGGAAACTTCAAGTCAAACAGACCGCGCAACGTACAGAGCCTGGCTGACTGGCTGTTGACCAGATCGCTGTACTTCTTGAACAGCGCGTAGTTATGGGTGCGGCAGGCGAACTGCAACGTATGAATGGTCTGAGGATTGAACAGGTGCGCCTCTCCATCGCGCCGCCACTGGTAGTCACCGCCTTCATCCAACTGGGGCGAGTCGGCCTGGAGCCCGGGAAAAGCCCGCTCGTGCCGCATCTGGACTTCCCGGGCGATGATCTCGATTCCGATGCCGCTGATTCGCGACGCGGTCCAGGTGAAATACCGGTCAATGACATCCTGGTTCAAGCCGATGGCTTCGAAGATCTGAGCGCCATGGTAGCTTTGGACCGTCGAGATGCCCATCTTGGACATGACCTTGAGC
>JACQGG010000256.1 GCA_016199665.1 Acidobacteriota bacterium
GACCGCCATCGGCCAGCTCAAAGCTGGTGACCCCGCACGCGGAGTTGACGACATTGGCAACATCCTGGCCGGTGGCAATGAACATGGCGGTCAGGCCGTTTGCATACTGGCCGTTGTAGCCGACCGAGTTGGCGCCCAGATGTCCCAGTACGGTGGAATGCCAGACCCGGCAGAGATCGCCAGGAGAGCAGTTCAGATACGCTTTGACGAGGGACTCCGGCAGGAAAGCTCCGGCAGTCACCCACTTGCCCTTGCCTCCTGAAAGCAAAAAGCCGGAGGGGCGTTTCTCGGAGCACATTCCACTGAAAAGGAAATAATTTTCCACCGGGTAGCTGTCGGCGATCCAGCGACATGCACAGTCGGTCGCCTTCACAATCATGTTCATTCCCTGAGCGTCACCGGTGGCAAAGCCCAGGTTTACAATGACCTGCCTTCCCAACTGATAGCAGTGCAACCGGCGGAGTTTCCCGTGGCGCGTCGTTGACTCGGCCCGAGCCTTGATCTGCTGGAAATTCTCCTGCAGCCACGCTTCAAATGCGGCCGCTTCAGGCACGGATCGAAAGAAAAAGGAGGGGCTGATCTGGTTCTCGTCGGCGGCGACACAGGTCTCCACTCCACCGGCGCGCGTGAGCGCCACCATTCCTCGCTCGTACGAGCGCACCAGGGCGCCTTCAGTGGTGGCCAATGGAACGTAGAAGGTTCCCCGGGCGTAGGAACCTCGAACCAGAAGGGGGCCGGCGACGCCCAGGGGAATCTGAACTGCTCCCACGGGATTTTCAATGTTCCCGCGCATTTCTTCCGAGTCCATGGAGAATAGACCCACATGGCGCAGCGATGCGCCGGTGCGCTTTTCCACCCAGGCGCGCCGCCGCGATACCCGGGCAGCGTCATACCCCTGATCTTTCAGGCGCGGTACCAGGTCGCCCGTGGCGTCGATTGCGGTGCGGGCTTCGGAGGTCATCGGTTCATCCTTGAGATTTATCCTTTCTTGGCCGTTGTCTCCAGCCGCGGATGCTCTTCTTGGGTTGAGGAGCCCAAATGATACTGTGCCCGTTCCGGCCGAATCAACCTTTGTTCGTGAAAAGATATAATGTTACGCCACCGGCGGATAAAGTTGTTGCCGAAATTACCATCTCTGCGAAGCGTCGCGGCCTCTGCGTCTGAGCGGTGATTGTAACGCGCTCTTTCACCGCGGACGCGTGGGATCCGCAGAGGAAATTGGCAGGTTTTCCAATTTGGGCGACACGCCGGAATGACTTCTGCTCATGAAACAAGAAGTGAAGGGCGCTCCTCCGGAAGTGTCCCGGCATGCTCTGGACCTCCGCAACCCGGATCCCATTCCGGCCTGGATCGCCTGGTGGCGAAAGCTGATCACCATCCGCGCCGTGTCGAAGACAATTTCGGCCGCGTCACTTTCCCCGCAGGAATTCCTGACGCGTATGGTGGCCGTGCAAAGTCGTGCCGTGCGCAGCGCTGACATGGGAATCAAGACAGCAGCGTTCTGGGAGATGGAGAACCTGGCGGCGGCGTTCCTCAAGCGGACCCAACCGGGGCGAAGTCTCAATGATGCCCGGTTGCCGGTGGAAATCCGTCCGATCGCCCACTGCGGGATGGGTATTGCGGCCGTTGAGGTGGCCCACTTTGATCCGGTAAAGCTTGCGGCGATCATCGAATCGTTTTCCAGTCCAGACTATCGCCTTTTCGCCTATGAAGGCGCCGGGGCGATGCTGGCCCTTTACGAAGCGGATCTTTTCAGCATCGCGGCCCGGGGCTTCAGCCGGCTCGGATTGATCCCGCTGGCGCCGTTGCGGCGACCGCCGCCGCGAGAGTTTGTCGCCTCATTCACGCCCGAGATCCGGCGCCTGATGGCTCACGGCTATGGGCGAATGCTCTATTTTAAGAATAGCGGCATTGGAGCGGCAATCTGGAGCGCGGTCCCTGTCCGTTGGCTGGATCTGTCGGCTTGTGTGCAAGGAATCGCCTTTGCCTATGCCATGGTCAACAACGCGGATCTGGAAAGAGTGCTGCAGGCCGCCGGCGGACTGCCGGGCCGTGAAATCCGGCACTCCTTTGAAAACGGGCTGATCTACGCGCTTGAGTTCTGGGAGTGGATGGCGCCAGGGTTCCTGGAGACACTTCCGCAGCAGGCGTCAGCAGGCGCCGCCGTGCTGGTGGAAGCAGCCCGGCGGGACGTTGTTGCCGCGCGGGCGCGTGGAGCCCTGAAGGCGTTTGTAGTCGGCGCCGGATAAGAGCAGAATTCGGGGAACTTGGTGGGATTTGGGGACAGACATCAAACTGCGCCCTTTCTCAGGGCCACTTCAGACTGGTCGATGAGAAAACGCTCCCGCTCGGAGAGCGCCGTCGAGGTGTCGTTTGCCATAGCTCCTCCCGGAACGCAGACCTGCGAGAAATGCGGGCTGGATTTCCCGAACCGCGCATCTGGCGGTCGAAGGCAGGACCCCCAATGCGGCAGCAGGCGGGCAATCGAACCGGCCGCCTGATCCTTGTCGAGTCCGGGAAAACCTTCGGCGCCATGCAACTACAGGAGCAAGTGATCCTGACACAGCCGGCACAGGGAACGGATCGGCTATTTTCCTACGATCCTGGAAACGACGCGGTAGTCGCTGCCAAACTCGTTGATCTGGATCACCCGGTCAGCTTCCAGGTCCGTGAAAACCTGTCGTGCCCGGCTCGCAGGCCAATAGATCTCCAGACGGTCCACTCTTGTCGCCTCGCCCAGGCCAAGATGCTGCTGGAGTGATGAGCTTCCAAATCCGCTGCCCCCGGTCACCTCCACGGTTCGCCTTCGTCCCTCGGCAGTGACATAGATTCGTGCTCCAATGGCGGCTCGATTCGAACCTCGTGAGCTTCGGTCTCTCTTGCCGCCCTCAAGCTTGACGGCGAGCCAGTGCCCGACGGGTCCCTCATTGTGATAAAGAACGTTCGACCAGGCGTCGCCGGGATAGCCCCCTCCCAGAGGCAGGTAAATATCAGTGCGACCGTCGTCATCGAGATCACCAAACGCATAGCCGTGTCCTTTCTGCAGGTGTCCCATGCCTAAGGAGCTGGCGACATTGGTGAAGGTTCCATTGCGATTGTTGTGGTAAAGGGCATTGGGCTGGACGTATTCCACCTGGGGCGAACCCGTGCCGAGGGCGAAGTCAGGATAGCCGTCGTTGTCGAGGTCACCGAAATTGGCACCCATCGTGCCGTGCGCTTGGTCCAGGCCCGCCGCCACAGTTTGGTTCTCAAAGGTTCCATCACCGCGATTGCGATATAGCTGCATGCTAGTCGTTGTCTCCCGAGTCCCATAGACCAAGTTCTTGATGCTGTCGGTCAGAGGCGCCCAGCCCGTGGATAGAATATCGAGATGACCGTCCGCATCGAAGTCCCAAAACCAACTGGTGAAGGAGCAAAAGGGCGCCTCTACGCCCAACTCCTTTGCCACGTCAACAAACGTGCCGTCGCCGCGATTCTTAAACAGCAGATTGGGACCGAAAAACTGTGAGATGTACAGGTCGGGAAAGCCGTCGGCATTGTAATCACCCCACACTGCGCCCAAGTATAGACCGGTCAGGTCCACTCCGGCTTTTCTTGACATGTCGGTGAAGGTACCATCCCCGTTGTTACGGTAGAGCGCATTGGCGGTGCGACCCAGGTAGGAGAGCGGGTTGAGCCCGAACGGGAGGGGTGCGGCGTCGGAGGTGTTGGTGACGTAGAGATCGACCAATCCGTCCAGGTCATAATCACCCCAAGCCGCTGACATGCTGGCTCCGGGACATTCGACTCCAGCCTCCTCGGTCACGTCCCGAAAGCGACCCCCTCCCTCGTTGTGCAGCAGGACGTTCTTGCGTGCTCCCCACATGAAGAGCCGAGTCGCGTACAGGTCCAGTCGCCCATCATTGTCGTAATCTGCCGCTACCACGATGAAGGTATTCCGGATTCCGCTCAGACCGGACCTCTCGGTCCAATCGCTGAACTTGCCACTGCCCTCGTTGTGAAAAAAGCTCAAAGGGCCCCACATTCCCGCAGCAATGATGTCGGAAAGCCCGTCGCCGTCGAAGTCACCGAGTACACTGCCTCGGCCCGCCCCAAACTTGTCTACACCGGCCTGCCGAGAAATGTCAGTGAACCGTGGCAATGGCCCATGCTCACCAGCGAAAGAGGGAGTCATCCGGTACTTCTCCGGTACCGCCTGTGGATGATCTCCTAAAAGCATATGCATCAGGTTAAGCAACCA
>JACQGG010000027.1 GCA_016199665.1 Acidobacteriota bacterium
CTCCCAGTGCGGGCCTTACCCCAACGGATGGGGTCCGAAGGGTGCGATTTATAGATTAGAAGCCGTCTTCTACGACGATTTCAACTGAAGGTCGAGCTGAAACAGACGAAAGGGTCGCAGCAACTCATTGGGAGAGCTTCGATAGGCGGCCGAAAGTTGCAAGTTACTGCCTGGTTAACCCTGGACGACATCATCATCGAGGGGAGGATCGTTTGATGAACCGCCGGCTGCCGCCAGGGGTCTGAATACCGCCGCGCAGTCATTCTTAACGTGCACGTTGTGGACGGTCTCCCCAACACGACCTACGATGTCTTCCTATGGCGCATAGGTCCGCTCGGAGAGCCCAAGACGAATTCGGAGGGGGCTGGCAACGCGACCTTAAAGATTCCGGTCGGCAGCGTATCTCAGTTCCTTGCAATGGACATGCACGCGCGGCCCTTCCAGATTCCAACCCTGGACACGCTCGTAAGTGAGCCATTCCTCCTACCCTACGGGACCTCGTAGTGACCGTCAGCCTTGAGTAGGACCACTTACAGAGTGAGAAAGCCCCAGTCGTCAGGCTGTGGGAAAGGGCCTCCTTTCCGGCTTTGGCGCATCAAATATGCACGCAAAGGAGCGCCCTTTCATAATGCGTGGGACATTCGAAGACATTTTCCAAGGACGCGAAGCGTCCGTCTCTTCTACAACCCTCCTGCCAATCCAGTCGGGCCTGCTGTGTTGTCAAGAACTTGATGAAGTGGCTATAGTAGCTATACAGTGTGGCTATATGGCTGGCAAAGTTCAGGTCGGCATCAAAGAGCTTAAAGACAAAGCATCCGCAGTGATCGACAGCGTGGTTCGCAGTGGACGGCCCGTCACGATTACCAAGAACAGGCGGGAGGTGGCCAGGATTGTCCCCTCAGACCAGGACCTTTATGCACGTCTGTCCGAGTGCGGTCTTATCGCCCAGCGGCGAAAATCGGACTGGAAATCTCTAAAGCTGGAAAGAATCGGCAAGACTTCCGCGCCCGCAATTGAAAGTATCAGCTCGGATCGTGACGAACGCTGAATGGTTTGTACATAGACGCCTTCACTCTTGTCACTCTCGCCCTGAATGATCCGGCGCGGGCGCCAAAGGCGTTCAGGCACCTCCAAAAATATGATGAGGTCAGGAGGTACGTCTCACCGGTTTTGTCCAGCTCTACGGCGCACGATGTCACCTTCGTCACCGCCTCCGCCTGACCCGTTCCCAGCCCTAACACCACGAGAGGGATGATGACGGCCCAAAGCGGCCCAGCTCCCCCAATTCTCTGCATGCTCCTGTTCATTGTTTTTCTCCTTTGTTTCGCGCGACCTTCTCGCCCCGGCGATACGCGCGCCTTCGAGCAACACCCACGCCCACTCGCCTTTTCGTTCCGGGTATGGAACGAATAAAAGGAATCAGAATAAGAAATATACTGAAGTATGGCAAATTGATCGAAGTACTCTCTCAAATTGCGGGAGGGAAAACCAGAAAGATATACAAAAATCTAGAAACATCTCGCCCTGTGCTGGGATGAGGGTGTGCCGGCGGATTCGCCGCGGTCCCTTGACGGTCCGGAACCGCCCAGGTAGTTGCCGCCGCCCAACTAAATTGGGGCCAGACCCACCTGGCCATGAATCCAGGAAAACGGGGAGTCGTCGTGAAGCTATCTTTCAACTGCTACTAGAGGCAATCGAAGTTGTTGATGTCACTCGCGCAGTCTTGGCTACTATAGCTAAACGGGGACGGATTGTGTGGCATTTCTACTGGGCGAGTCTGCTGCGAGCCCGCCGTTTCTTGGCGGGCGACAGACTGCGCACAGGAGCCAAGACTTCCGCTGCCGCCCGCCAAAGAGCGGCGGGCTTTAGAGAGGTCTTGAAGAAGACCGCACCCCAGGGCTCCGCTGCGCTTTGCCCTGGGCCATTGTCTTCTACTCGCCCGCCCCCAGCGGCGGGCGTCTCACCGACAACCGGGGCTGCCGCATTTTACGTGCTGACGCCACGAGTTGCCTGAAATCTTCGCGGCATGAAAAGAAACTGACTGTTAGCAATGCAGAGGCATTGTTCTCGGCGTATTCTCTGCGCCCTCGGAGTAGCAAATTGGTAACTTCTTGTTTTTTTGACAAGATTTTTCGTGACCCGAGACCGAAATTGCCTCTGGAGTCTCTCGCCCGGAAAGGGCGAAGGGAAGTTAGCAGGGGCAAGCGTGTAGAGCGCGCCGCCCCTGGGTGCGGGGAGATTTCTTGAAATATCAGAGCGCCCTGGAGGGGCGCAGGAAGCGGGGAGGTCCAGCAGCCCTTCCAGGCCACGGGTGGCTTTGGCTGCGGCTACGCCGCGCGAAGCCTCGGTGGTGATCTCAAAAAAGTGATTTTTGCACCGCAAAGTAGCCAGGGCCGGGCGGGCCGGCGATTTGCACGTCATCGGGATTCCGAGTGGACCCGCTGATCAGCCGTTTGGGTTGGGGCGCCCTGACAGTACGGGGAATGACAAGCATCCGGCGTCTGTGATAGGAGTGATGCTCGATTACTGGGATCTTGAATGGCGCAAGAGTGAAGTGTTGTGCAAGCCCTCCAACACGGAAGTTAAGGCCCTTAAGGCGCCGATGATACTGCACAGGACAACCGGTTGGGAATGTGGGGCATCACCGGAATTCATAAAGCCCGGCTTGACGCCGGGCCGATGCGTCAAGAGGTGCGTCGTCACCGTGCCGTCAAGACATTGCGCCCTCGGGGCTGGGTTAAGATAGAAGGATGAGTCCCGAAGAGCGATTCGAGCGCATTGAGCGACAGATGGAGTTTCTGGCTCAAAACCAGGCTCAGATATCCGCGCAGTTGTCGCAGCTTGGCCAGTGCGTCGACCAGCTAAGCCAGCGCGTCGACCAGCTTGGAGGCTACCTTTTGCAGACAGCCCGCTTTGTGGAGGATTTCGCCCGCCGGACTGAAGAGCGGTTTGTCCAAGTCGCGGAGTCACAGCGCCGAACCGATGAGAGGCTGGATCGGCTGGCCGAGTCCCAGCAGCGCACCGACGATCGGATGAACATCCTCATTGGCGTCGTGGAGCGGTATTTCTCCAACGGCAAGCACGGCTAGCGGTCCCGTCACGGGCGCACGACAACGCGGCCTTCCAGCAATGGTTTGAGCGGTCCTTCACGCGCCCGCTCCCGCAGGATGGGAATGACTTCCTCCCGGAACGGCAACCTGTCATAGAACACATGAATCCGATCGGGAGAGAGCTTGGAGGTTACCGGGGCCAGCCCGTCGCCGCCTGCGGCAAGAAAATCATTCAGTACGACAGTGTACGTGGCGTCAGGACCCAGAGGCGTGCCGTCCGATCGCGTTACGGCCAGGTTCCAGTCTGAGAACCCCGCCGATGCCGGCGGCTCGCTTCTCCTCCCCTCGATCACGACTTTCAGGCCGCTGACCTGCAAAACCTGTCCCGCGTCGAAAGCCGCCCGCACCAGATTGCCAAGTTCGGCCCCCGTAACCTTCAGGGTCGCCAGAAGATTGTCAAAGGGCAAAGCCTCGAAAAGCTCGCCATAGGTGAGCTCGGGACCAACGAGGTCGGCGCGCAAACCGCCGGGGTTCATCAAAGCAAAATCCGCGCCCGGCACGCTCTGGCGCAGCGCGTCGGCCACCAGGTTGCCCAGCTCCGCCTCTGACTTGGAACCTCGATGAAACGGCGCGGCCAAGGTGATTCCCAGCCGCTCGCTGCGCTTATCCGCCACCTTGCGCAGGAAAGGGGCCATGACCTGCGCTACTTTTTCGTCGCGCAAGATAGGCCGGCCTTCGAACATTCTCCGAGCCAGCAATGGAGCGCCGCCCGGCGCAGTCTGAGGATCACAGCTCTCGGTTCCCGCAAAGACCGTCTGGCAGATCATGGTGTGGGGACGAATGGCGGTTCGATCGCCCAGCACTCGCCTGCGCGCTGGATCGATCCACAGATCCACAGCCGCAAACTCCTTTCCGTATGGAGCTGCCTGCGCCACGGCGATGCCGTTGACAAAATGCCCGACCCGGCCGTGCGTATGGCCCCCAAAGATCGCATCGATGATTCCGGGCGGCAGCCCTTCCGCCAGCCGAAAAGACTCCTGTCCCGCCTCGCAACCGGCCAGGTCATCCGGATTCGACAAAACCCGGCAAGCGCCGCCCAGATGCGCGACCACAATGATCGCCTCCGCGCCGCGTGTCCTCAGTTGCACGGCCGATTCAATGGTTTCCAGAGTCGGATCGGTAAACTTGAGAGAAGCGACATTG
The DNA here is from genome assembly GCA_016199665.1 of Acidobacteriota bacterium. GTDB lineage: Bacteria > Acidobacteriota > UBA6911 > JACQSX01 > JACQSX01 > JACQSX01. Next base: position 4,254 of record JACQGG010000027.1, read on the forward strand.
ACCGGGAATGTCGTGCTTGGAGTGTCGGGTGTGATCAGCCCGATGATCCCGACCTTGACTCCACCCGCCGAGACGAGTGCGAAAGGCTGCGCCCATGGCGGCCGCTGCCCGGTCGCTTTCTCCCGAATATTCGCCGCAAGAAATGGGAACTTCGCCCGCGCCACGTTTTGCTTCAGAGCCCCAAAAGGATCCTCTTTCGGAGTTCGAACGACCGACACCGGACCCACGGGGCCATAATCGAACTCGTGGTTACCCATCGCCGCTGCGGTATAGCCGAGAGCATTGTAGGCGCGCACCAGCGCCTCCCCTTCGCTCAAGTTGGAGGCAAGCGTTCCCTGAAAGATATCGCCCGCGTCCACCAGCACGACCCGTCCCAGGCTCGCATCCCGCAGATTCTTCAAGTAACCCGCAAAGACATCCAGCCCACCCGGTCCGATGCTTGCGGAACCGGGCCCGGAAACCGGACGCGGCTGCGCCTCCATTCGCCCGTGAACATCCGTCGTGGCAACGATCACCACATGGAGCGGCTCGAGGGATTCCACCGACTGCGGCGCCGCAAAGGATAGCCAAAAGAACAGCACTATGGCGTGACAGGCTGCCGGGCGCATGGTGATTTGATTATATCGCCTTAATATCGCCATGGACGACTCACCCCCGGAGGTTTTCACGCATTGGAAGGTTCGATCCATCGAGGCATGGCCGGAGGCTGGTACCGGGCCAGGCGGTCCAGCAGCAACGCGCCGTCGGTTTCAACGCAAAGCATCCCGCGATGCGGGCCATGCACGAAGCCTTCGTCCACCGAGTAATCAATGAATTGGATCAGCGGGGCATAGTAGCCCGCAACATCAAGCAGACCGCAGGGCTTGCGGTGCAGGCCAAGCTGGGCCCAGCTCCAGACTTCAAACAGTTCCTCCAGCGTTCCAATACCGCCCGGAAGCGCCACAAAGGCGTCGGCCAGCTCCGCCATCAAAGCCTTGCGCTCATGCATCGAAGGGACGACGCGCAGCTCTGTCAACCCGGGGTGAGCGACTTCCTTGAGCAGAAGAGCGCGGGGAATGACGCCAATCACTGACCCGCCGGAAGCCAGGACGGCATCGGCCAAGGCGCCCATCAGCCCCACATTGCCTCCGCCGTACACCAGACCCAGACCCCGCCCGGCCAGGAGCTGCCCAAAGTTCAGGGCGGCTGTCTGGTACTCGGGGCGCGCGCCCGAACTGGACCCACAAAAGACGCAAACACGCCGCATTTTCTCTGCTCCATGCCCGACCGTTTTCCCCAGATTATATGACGTTGAGGGCGGCGACAGGGACGATGGCCAATCATCCCTGAAGCGCTTTGGGGAGCAGTGGCCGTTCACCTGTTGAGCGCTTCAAAAAGCTCTTCAAGAAAATGTTCCAGGCGCCACATATCGCGTACCCCCGCCGAATGGCCCAGCTCCACGTGAGAGATCAGCGGGGTGATCAGCCAGTGCACAGAGGTTTTTCCCAGAAAACGCCGGGCCAGCAATTCTGTCTCGGCGGCCGGGATCAGGTTGTCGGCCTGTCCATGCAACAGAAAAACCGGCGCCACGGGAGGATCGGAACGCTCCGGCGACAAGCCAGGATCCGATGCAAACGCGCTCAAGTGTGGGAGCAGCAGCCGACCCACCCTGGAGGCATCCCGCGCGTCCACCCAAGTCAAAATCCGGGATGCGGGAAGCGGCAAACTGGAAATCATCCTGCGTCCCTCCGGGTAGTCTTGCTGCAGGAACGCAGCGATTCCGGCTTCCAGCCCGCCGATCTGATCGGCTGGCACCAGCCGGTGGCTTAGATTCAGCAGCAGAATTCCCAACCCGTAATCGTGCGGCCTGAAATATCCGCGGTCTTCGGGAAGCTGCCCGGTACACAGGTACCGCGCGGTTCGATGCAGTTCGCCATGACCTCCCACGGAGAGCACAAACGAAATGCGATCTCGAATCGAGGGGCGCCCCGCCGCCACAACCGACAGACCTCCGGAAAAACTGATGCCTATGAGTCCAACCCGACCCGACACCGCAAGGCGCTGCTGACCCAGCAGCCAGGAAACTGCGTCTTCGATCTTGTCTGTGGTTTGAGGTGAAATGCGGTAGCGCCGCAATTCCTCCATCTCCGGCGTCAGAACTGCCACCCCGCGAACCGCCAGCCGGCGCGCAAAAGGCTCCAGCCGCTCTTCCCCGATTCCGGCGGCGTGGAGACCATGAACCAGCACCGCCGCCTTTCCGGTTGCGGCCCCCGCCATGTAGACCCGCCCCCGAATAGCGCCGTAGCGCGTGGAGACTTGCACTTCCTCGGTCTGGACAACCGGGTCGCCCAGTTTGGCCAACCATCCAAAAGGTCCCCTCAGCTCGGCGGCGTCAACCAGCAGCAGCGCTGCCTGCGCCCAGGGGCGCAGGAAAACAGCGACCGCGACAAGCAGCAGGACAGCCAGGGCGACCATCCAGCAATGTCGTACCGATACTCTGATCCGGCGGCTCAATCTTCCCGTTCCTTCACCGGCGGACTCAGCCGTCCTGCCGCCACCATTTCAGTCGCGGCTCCCGTCCGGCGGACTCAATCCGTCGCCTCGGCTCGGACCCGAACTTGCCCCTGCCCGAAATCCACATGGATTTCGATGGGCCGGCAACAAACTTGACAGTCCTCCACATAGACCTGCCAGGAGACGCTGGGATCAATCAAAACCTCCAGCCACTCGCCGCAATGAGGACATTCAATCTCAGCGTGTTCCTGGATCACTTCGGAAATGCTCGCATGATGGCTGAGGGGACGACCGGGCTACTTCTTAAACAGTCTTTCAAATGCGGCGCGGGGATCGTCTGTAGGGGCGGCGGCCGGTCGCCTGCCCGACATGGCGGTCGTGATTTCCTTCTCCACCCGCGTCCGCGTCTCGAAGAAGGTACACTCGTTTCTGGCGTCCTTCTTGGGAATGCGCGCTTCCACGGGCTCGGTGCACTCGAACCGGCTGTTGGGATCAAAGTGAACGCAGTTCTTACAACTGTGTAAAGCAGCGCTGCACTTGGAACATTGGGCATCAAACCCGAATGCCTCCTCTCCTGTGGCGCTGGCGCCGCACATGGCGCAGCGAAACACCGTCAGGAAACCGGGCATCTTCGGCGAGCGAGGAGCCGAAGGGTCCCTGGGGCCCTTGCGAGGCGCATGCTGCGGTCTTTCCTCGCGGCGCTCTTCGTCCTGGTATCCAGGCTGGCGGTATTTTCGAGTCATAATTTGGCTGAACGGGAACTTCAGCGCTGCTCCAATGCTATCAGCAGGCGCACAGGAACTAAAGAACAATAAAGCACATGAGGAGAGCGACGCACAATGATGCGCTGTGCACCCATGCCCCCCGGGGCTCTCCCATAAGAGGGTTGTCCCTTGCCCGCGAGGCTTTTGCGGCCCGGGACAAATCAGGCGCCAATCCGGTCTGACTACTTCAGCGCAGCTCTTGCCTTCTCCAATACCTTATCCAGGCCGACTTTGGACTTATTATAGTGCGTATAGATGTTTTCCAGATCGTACTGAGCAACCGCCTTGATCGGCCCGTTGAGGACGACGGCTTTTGCAAGCGCGTCACAGGCGTCAGCGCCTTCCCCCATCTCCGAGAGCGTCAGCCCCAATTGATAGTACGCGCGGTCATTCCTGGGATTCACCCTGACTGATGCCATCAGCGCCTGCCGGGCTTTGGCCAGCATGCCGGCCTTTTCCTCGCCCGACTTCTTCTGGCCCAGATGCAACAGCGCCGTCCCGATCAGGAACTGATTGACCCCGGTCAAGTTGTTCTTCTGCGTCGCCCACTGCGCGTCTGGCACGTTCTCAGGCTTTGCACCGCTGTTTAATCCCTCCAGCGCGCTCTGAGCCGTCTCCAGAGACCTGACATCATTTTTCCTTTCGCCGTAGGCGGCGGCCAACACCGTCAGCATCACTGGATCTTTGGTTGCGCCGAGCTGTTCGGCGTGCTCCACCACCTTGGCGTAATTGCCTTTGGAGTTGTAATCGGCAATGAGCTGCTGGCGCACATTGACCACGTAGGCAGATTTCGGGGACTGCTGCAGAAGCTCCTCGCCAAGTTTGATACGGGTATCAATCGCAGGCTCCTTCAAAACCTTCATCAGCGCGGCGTATTCTTCCGGCGTCTGGGCAGAAAGGGTCGCGAGCCCTACCAACCAGCAAATCGTTACACCCACAGTAAGAAAACGTTTCATAGTTTGACTCCTGGCAACAAAGACTATGCAATAAAGGCTCCATGATAGCCCAGATTCGGCCGTTCCTGGATAAAGATTTTTTCACATTGCTTCAAATCGACCGGGCCTGCTTTGAACGGGGGATTGCTTACGATGAGGCGGCTCTGCGCCACTTTGTCTATCAGATTTCCAGTCGTACGCTGGTGCTGGTTGTCGATTCCAAAGTGGCCGGATTTGGAATATCAGCCATGACCTGGGGTCGAGGCGGAAGACGCACAGGACACATTATCACCCTGGACCTGCTGCCCGAAGTGCGGGGTCTCGGCCACGGCAGATCGTTGCTGCGCCGTCTGGAGGAGGAGCTGACCGAAAACGGAGCCTCGCAGGTAACTCTGGAGGTCGATGTTCGAAACAGCGGCGCTATCGGCTTCTATCGGAAAATGGGCTACAAAGAGGAGCGACAGCTCAAAGATTACTACGGCCGCGGCAGGGATGGCCTGAGAATGGTTTGCAATCTGCCACCGGCAGAATGAAGTCTCGCAAAACCCCAGTCCCTGGCCGTCGCCGACATGTTAATGTCTTACGAGCGATCCGAGGGATTGCCTCTATGAGGTTTTGGACCACACGTTCCTGGAGCTGAAATCATGCGACGCCGTACCGCCTTTCTGGCGCTCTTTATTCTTCTGGCATTCCGGTTTGCCGGCGCCCAAAAAGAGCCGTTGACACTCGATGCGATTTTCACCGACAGCGGGGCAGCCGGGCCCGCCCCGCAGGAAGGCAAGTGGAGCCCTGATGGGAGTGTCTTCAGCTACATCCTTCGTTCCCCGGACGGCTCCCAGGGAGATCTCTGGGCTCTGGACCCAAAGACGGGAAAGACCACTGTTCTGGTGGAGAACAAAGTGCTATCCCGACTCAATCCCAGTATTGAGAATGCAGTGACCGACGAGCGCGAAAAAGAACGCCTGACTCGGTATGCTGTTGCCGGATATCTTTGGAGTCCGGATTCCAAGGCCCTCCTCTTTTCAAGCGCAGGCAATCTTTACCTGTATGATCTCGCCGGGAAACCGGCGCATCCGGTGGCTCCCGAAATGGGCGACCTCCGAGATCCCCAGTTTTCGCCTGATGGAAAGTGGATTTCCTTCGTCAGGGGCCACGACCTATGGGTTGTTTCCGTCGCCGGCGGCCGGCCCAGGCGGCTGACCCACGGCGGCAGCAAGGATATCCTTAACGGCGATCTCGACTGGGTTTATCCGGAAGAATTGGACGTACGGACCGGATATCACTGGTCGCCCGACAGTCGACACATCGCCTTTCTCCAACTGGACCAGACCGACGTTGGAGAAACTCCGATTGTGGATTTCACTGCACAGCCGCACGCATTGGTCGAGATGCAGAAGTATCCGAAGGCGGGAGAGAAGAATCCAAAGCCTCGAATCGGGCTGGTCGCCTTGAACGGCAGGCAATCCTGGCTGGACCTGGGCGCTGAGTATATTCCGCGAATGCAGTGGGCAGATTCAAAGACCCTGTCGGTACAGTTGCTCAACCGGCTCCAGAACGAGCTGGATCTGGTCCTGTGGGATATTCAGAGCCGGAGGCCCACTTATGTCCTGAAGGAGCGCGAAAAAGAGTGGGTCAATGTCCACAACATGCTCCGTTTTCTCCCAAGAGATGAGATTCTGTGGGCCAGCGAGCGGGACGGCTTCAGGCACCTCTATGTTTATCACCGGAATGGGCGGCTGCTGCGGCGCCTGACTCACGGAGACTGGGAGGTGACGGCCGTCCATAACATCGACACAGCGGGAGGCTGGGTTTACTTCGCCGCCACAGAGAAAAGTCCGATCGAACGGCATGCATACCGCATTCGCCTGGATGGATCCGGCCTGGAACGTCTTACCGGGCAGGAGGGCACCCATGCGGTCAGTATGGATCCAACCCACTCCTACTACGTGGACACAGTATCGTCGCTGCTGGCGCCACCGCAATACGCGCTCTGCGCGCTCTCCCAGCGATCGTGCGAGGCGTTTTTCAAGTCCCAGCCTTTGGACCGATTCGATCTGATCCCGCCGCAAATCATGGAACTGAAAGCTCCCGACGGAGCGCTGGTTCGGATGATGCTCTTGAAACCGCCCGCATTGGAACCCGCAAAGAGATATCCTGTGGTGATCTTTCTTTACGGAGGCCCGCATGCCCCGGTCATCAGCAACGCGTACGGAGGAGAGCGATTCCTTTGGCACCAGTGGATGGCGCACCGTGGATATGTCGTCGTCTACATCGACGATCGTCTGTCAGCAATTCCGGGTCACAAGTACGAAACAGCCGTGTACCAGAATTTTGGTTTTGTTGAACTGGCGGATCATCGCGCCGCGGTTGCATATCTGAAATCGCTTTCTTTCGTGGACGGAGAGCGGATCGGTCTTTGGGGCTGGAGCGGCGGCGGATACACGACCTGTTTTAACTTGTTCAACGCCGGCGACCTCTTCAAGGTCGGGGTTGCAGTGGCGCCGCTGACCGACTTCCGGGATTATGACACCCTCTGGACGGAACGCTACATGGGGCTGCCCCAGAGCGCCTCACAAGCCTATGACAGGTCATCGGCGACTGCTTACGCCTCAAAGCTGACCGGAAGGCTGCTCTTGATTCATGGAACATCGGATGACAATGTTCATGTGCAAAACACCATCCAAATGGCCCAGCAGCTTCTGGACGCCGGGAAGACGTTTGATATTTTCCTGTACCCCGGCAAGACACACGCGCTGGCAGGAACTGCGACCCGAAGGCACTTGTACCAGCAAATCGCAGATTATTTCGACCGGTATTTGAAGCAGTAAATTACAGATCGCAAATCGCAGATCGCAAATCGCACGCGGCCCACTCCTTCATCCCTTCGGCTCGGACTATCTGCGATTTGCGATTTGCCATTTACGATCTGCAATTGCGATTTTCTTAGAGTACATCCATAAACGAACTGACAGAAAATACCGACCGCCCTATCCCGGCGTCTCCGTATCCGGGAGGCACGGGCAGCCGGTGTTTCCGATGAATGGTTCGATAGGCCCTCAGCAGTTTCATGTGGTACTCCAAAGGCGCGCCGCCCTGATCCCTGCCCAGCACGCTAATGGGCTCGGGGCACCAGGTGGTAAAGCGGGGACAGACACCCTGGGACATGAAGAATTCCAGGCCTTCGGAGGTCGAGGCGATGGCGTCGTCGACATTCTCAAAGCCATGCGGTTTGGCCATCTCGATTCCGGCGACAAAGTTCGGAATCACGCGAGCCGGCCCGAAGACCTCCGCGGCAGCGAGAATGCGCCGGATCCATTCATCGCGTCCCACGTAACGATCTTTGCCGGCACAGAGGAGGGAAAACAGCCGCCGATCCCAAACCTCATAGTTAGGATGATAAATCTGAACTCCTGCATCCTTGAATTTCCGTACTTCGTCTCTGGGCAGCGCCTGTACGACCACTTTTCCAATCCACCGCCCCGGGAACCTCCTTTCAATCGCCTCAGGATATTGAACGTAAAAGTCAGTCTCTGATTTTCCGCGCAGACTGGAAATCACGCTGCCGCCGGTGACCGTGTAAGCGCGACTTGCCGAATCGGCTTCTGAAATAATCGCTAAAGCTTCCAGGACCTCTCCCACAGACTTGACCGACGTATAGGAGCGCCCGGCAATCTTCTGCTGCCGGTAGTTCTCGTTGATGTCGCAGAACTGGCATTCCTCGCCGGCGCCAAAATACTGGCATTGCCGGAAGACCGTCAGGTAGAGGAGATAGCCCCACTCAATTGTCGGAGCGATGTCGGTCACCGGCTTCCCTGAACCAAGCGTCCGCTTGTAGTATTCGGGAACTTCCTGCAGGCGGACGTCGCACAGGGACTCTCCTTCCAGGAGCAGTTGGAGTTTCCCCTCTCGGACAGCGACCTGATAGGAAGACGCCGGATTGAGCCGAACCGAAACGATCACCGGCCGAAATCCGAGTGCTCCGCCCTCCAGAAGAATTTCCTCGGGAGCGCGCAGGTTTTCCTGCCGCTTCATCTCTGATATGGGGACCAGGTCAAAAGAGAAAATGAAGTAAGCCTTAGGCTTGAATCCGGAGGCGACGCGCAGCGCGTCTTCCGAAAATGAAACCCCCGTGCGCAGCAGGTCCTCCTTGTAAAAAACCTCGAAGGGAAGGTCGGGAAGCAGTGATTGGAGCCGTTCGATTTCCTGCCGGGCACTGGTCGTGGAAGCGCGCATTCAAGGTCAGGTTACAGGTTTCCGGCTGCCGGTTTCAAGTACCGGGTACTGTGCTGGGGAGGGGGATGGATAACGGATGATGGATAACGGATGATGGTCCCGGAAGTGAAGCGGACCACCTGGGGCATTTTGGCTTCCAGAGTCAAAGAGCGTGTCGGCGTCGAATCCAGGCTCTCCGCTTCTTAACTAAATGCGCCCTCGACCTCCAATCCAGGCAACCCCATCCGTCATCCATCACCCCCCCTGTCATCCGTCATCCTTCATCAATTACTTGCACCAAGATCATGTGGATTAAGAGAGGACTAGGAGGGATTAGGAGGAAACCGTATAAAACAATTGCTGAACGCTCAGCGCACGCGTATCCTGACGGCAGAGCGAGATTCAGCCATTGGCATTCAGCGCTCTTTTATGCCGACGGATTTGCGGTTTCTAGCGCTTAAAGCGGAAACCATATAATTAATGTATGCCGAGAAGAAGGAGAAGCAGTGACACGATCACCGAAGATGGTGAGTTCGATTCCGGACGACGTGAGAATCCAAGTTCTGAGTACCGTGGAGCGCTTCAACCGCGATGAACTCGAACCGGGTGAGTGCTACTACAAGGCTCGGTTCACAGGCAACTACTGCTACCTCTCCCGCGTCGACTACGGTAGTGAGGGCCCCATCTGTCGTCTCCGCTACAAGAAAGGAGCCGACGGATGGGAGTTTGCCATCTTCAAGTGGAGCACCGAGTCGTATGATCCCGACGAATGGATGTTCCCGGGCAGTGACCAGGTCGATGGAACTGTGGAAGGGGCTCTGAAGGCCGGACTGGAGGCGTATCCGGCATAACCACGCGCTGCACCAGACGGCCGCCACGACATTACCTGCGGGCCGCTGGTGAGCGCGGATCGTTAGCCTGCTTGGATTTCAGGGAACACCGATGATCGAGGACTTCAAGGATCTCCCCAACCGTATCTCGCCGTACATCCTGCTTGATAACCTCAATCAGCCTGTGCCCATTGCGCCGGGCCCCTTCAGGCTCATCGGGGCAACAGAGGGCGTGCTTCATTCGGATCTGCTGTTCCGATGGGTTCCGACGACCGCCGTCGAGTTCGACGGTTCCTACGAGCAGCCACACGTGGATCTCGACGGTCCACCCTGGTCCTTGGTGTCGGACGGCGAGCGGCCCTTCTCCACGCTCGTTCTGGTTACGCACACAACATTCGGATCTCAATCGTCGCAAGTCCGCGGAATCACGCAGCAGCCATTCGACATCGGTGCTGGTCCGTTTGATCAGCTTCGATTCAGCTTGGCAAACTTCCCGGACTACATAGGCGCGGCTGTTCAGTACGAGCGAAATGGCAATCGAGGCTTCATGGCCGGGCGGCTCGAGACTTTTGCCGAACAAGGTCGGTGTCAGGTTGACAAAGTGCTGGAAGCCACTGACTTGGCCAAGCGAGCAGGCCGCGATGCCGGATTCGTGGTGTCTCACGTGGGTCTGTGGGTGCCATCGTCCGGCGCCATGACCGTTCACGATGCGGAGGCGGTTGCCCGCATGCTGCATTTCTGGTTCGGATTCCTCCGTGGAGCCTGGGCCGGTCCACTCTTTCCTCAGGGACTCGCCAATGGTCAGGTGGTGTGGCGTCAGTTCGCCTCTTGGAAGCTTTCTGAGAGCCGTGAGGTGCCAACGTGGTTGCCCCAACGGAAGCCAATTGACCTTTCAAGTCTTTTCCTCGGGTTCGTGCGCCGTTGGAACGATCCACAGTGGCAAGGGCCACTTGTGTCGGCGATCTCTTGGTTCATCGAAGCCAACTCGTCCAGAACGGCGCTTGAATCCCGAATCGTCCTCGCACAGGTCGCGATCGATCTGTTGGCATGGGTGCACCTAGTTGAGACCGAGCGGCTGCACAGTCGGACGGGCTTTAAGCGCCTCTCTGCCGCAGACCGGATTCGGGTCTTGCTCCATCGCGTCGGCGTTCCAGCCACCGTTCCTGACTACTTCACCCATCTTTCGTCCCTGCTTCAGGGTGACGCCTTCGACGGACCCGGCGTAATCACCAAAGTCCGGAATTCTCTTGTCCATTCCGGCGGAGACCGCGGCGGAGATAGCCAGGTCGTCAGCGGAATACACTTGCTTGAGTGCTCCCAACTTGCCCTTCAGTACGTCGAGCTTGGACTCTTGGCCATTTGTGGCCACAACGGTCACTACGCGAGACGGGGGTGGCGCGGGTGGAAAGGCGACGACGAGATCCAGGTGCCTTGGCGCCAAGCAGGCTAACGAAAACGAATTAAGGATTCTTGTCGCGCGTGAGTCTGTAGGATGCGACAAGAATCCGAGTGGTAAGCCGCGACAAAATCCTGGGTTGAACTAAATCCGGGCGTGGCTGTTTGGAATTTCGATGGGTTTTAGCGGGGGGCTGGCGTGCC
>JACQGG010000020.1 GCA_016199665.1 Acidobacteriota bacterium
AGCCTGCCCCACCGCCTGATTGTTGGCGGCAGTAATGCCCATATAGTGGTCGTTTTCAATAACGCGAACCTGCGGGTAGTATTCCCTGACAAATTGCACGCTTCCGTCCGATGAAACATTGTCGGAGAAGATGATCTCAAAATCCTGAAAGGCGCCGTGGTAGAGTGAATCAAAGCAGTTGGCCAGATATTCTTTGCCGTCCCAATTCAGAATGATCACACTGACAAGGGGGGCCGCCATAGCCGCCGCCGCTCTGTGCGGCGCCGCATCCTCCGGCCGGACTTTCCCCAAGGCGGTAGTACCCAGCTCTTCAGCGCCGCCCGACAGCCGTTGCCATTGGGAGTGTCGCAACTGCTCATAGCACACGGCCAGGACCGCCGCTATCAAAAAGACAAACGCGAAGCTGGCTACAATTTCAGCCACCATTACCAGATTGGCCAGCAGGAACAAAGCGCAGACCAGATTGAACGATCCCCAGACGAACAGGCAGAAGGTTGGGAAATCTCTGGTGAGAACACGCACTGCCTGGGGCGCAAAAGTGACCTTGCTGTAAAGAAAATGCTTGGTCAACAGACCGGACTTGGCCGCATAACTGCGCACCCAGTTCCAGGCTCCAGCCTGCTGCTTAACGCCCAGGACTGTCTCATAGTAAAAATCGGCCAGATCGTTCATCCTATGGAGCATGTCCCTGGTGGCCGCAGCTTGCGCCTGAAGCATGGATGCTTCCTGTTCCAGGTTTTCAACAACAAACTCTTCTCCCAGCTTCTTTTTCAGTTGCAGCAGTTCCAAATCGCTGTCCAATTTGCGCAGGGACGTCTGGACCTTCAGTTTGTCTATCGCCAGCGCCTGCATTTCTTTGATAAACAACGTCTTCAAAGCGACAACTTGATCCGCTATTTCGCTTCCCTCTTTCTCAATAGACCTTCTCAGCGCGCGCAGTGGATCGATTTCCCGGGGTGTCGCCTCCACAATCTCTCGGTCTACCTTCGAAAGTTTTGATTGCATCGCAGCGTTGGCGGTGCCCAGCTCAACAATGCGGCCGGCCAAAGCCTGCAGGCGGGTGACTGCCTCCTCCATCTCTTCCAGCAGAGAAACTTTCACCTTAGGCTGAGGAGGCGCTAGGGCCGGCGCTTTTTTCTCCGCGACCTGGCGGATCCGCGGCAACAGCCTCAACGCCAGCCATAGAGGCAGGCGATACAGCGGGACAACGGCCAGCAACAGCAGGGCCAAGACGGTGAAGATGGATCTGGGAAATTCTTCGGGTCCGCCCCGGGTCAAAGTCATGAACTGCACCATGAACGTCATCTGCAGCAGAACCCCGGCAAGCAGCCCCAGGATCAGCACGCCGATGCGGCGCAACTGTAGCTGATAAAGTCCGAAGATCTGAAAAGCCAGCAGAAGACTGACTACGATCAGCCACTCGTCATGGTCGACGTCGCCGTAAAGCTTTGCCAGGGGAGTGGCAAAGAAAAACCAGCCGGGTTCTCGCAGCGTCCAGGCATAGCTATACAATCTACGAACCACGAAGGCATCAACAGCCACCAGTAGCGGCGTCTGTACCCAGAGAGCCGTCTTTACCAGAGAATCTGAGAATTTCATCCTCTAATCCCGCGCCAAAAATGGTCTCGGCCGATCCGCCACAGCGTCGCGCAGAGAGTCACGAGACTAACCAAAACGCCCACCTCAAGGAGCACTTGAGGGCCATACTCCGCGACAATCCGATATTGGCCCGGGCGCCGGATATACCAGCCATTGTCATGAAGATTTGCCCTGAAATGTTCCTTGAGAAGGGTCCGGTGGTTCCGCTCAAAAAACCAGCTCAGGAGCGCCGAAAACTCAAACCAGTGCGAGCGGGAAGCGCGCCGCTCGTCCAGGATATAGGCCTTCCATCCAGGGTGGAACTCCTGCCAGAGAAGCAGCCAAAAAGGCCCCTCGCTCCTTACGTCAAAGGTGTAGCGCGTCAGACGAGAGGAGCGATGAACCTCGGCGAAACTGCGGTTTATGACGGGTCTGGTAATACCCTTGCGCATCTCCACAAGCGCCACTTCAAACGTGGCATCCAACTTTACGTTGAGACCTCCGGGGATGTAGCCTGCAGACTCCGCATGGAGGGACGTGGGTTTGGACCACAGGAATTCACTATTCAAACCATTTGCATAGTCCTGCGACTCGGGCTGGAACTGAAACAGTTCTTTGCCCAGAGTGAAAAGGGGTCGGTCGATTGCATGAGATAACAGACGGGGCCAGTTCTCAAATCTGCCGGAGAAGGGCACTTTGGAGTAAAGCCCCACTTCCTCTATCTCAAAAGAATATTCCTGTGGACCTCGAGTCGGCTGGAAAGCCCGGGATCGAGCCAATCGCAGACGTAAGGTCACAGGTCTGGCCTGTGGGCTCCTGGGATAGAACTCAGCCCGGAGGTCTGGCCAGTTCAGCTCCAACGTGTTCCCTCTTCCCCCAAAAATATTCGAGTGGGGGAGAGGCAGATACTCCACCGAGTAAACCTCCTGGGGAGCAGTTCCTGAAGGCACGGTTATCTGCAGCAGGCGCCGGGGCACATCCTCCTTCGGAGGCTGATCCGCAGGCTGAAGCGGGAAACCCCTCCAGCCAATCACCTTCACGGCCTCCTCATCGGGGGGCCAGCCGTTCCAGGTTGTGGCCAGAGGCACGCCGTTTTTTTTGACGACAAAGTAGTCCATACCCCACGAAGTCTCCGCCTGATTGCTTGTGTCGTACACATTCGGGAAGTCCTGCGGAAGCCGGGTTTGGAACACCTGGTACGGCCCCACGGTGTCCGCATACTTCCATTCCTTCAGCGCCTCGCGCTTGCCGGGAAACAGAGTTTCGTCTCCCTTGCCATCGCCGTCTACATCAATCACCAGTTCCGGCATCAGCGTTTGAGCCGCACGGTCATCGAGCCGGTAGGTCACCATCAGAGAGGAGGCCTGTGCGAAGTTCGCCCCCCTCAGGTCGACGGACGCAACCAACGCGTCTGGAGCAAACTCCGTCTGGCTCTCAGGTTCGAGATCCACTCGAAGTGAGATTCCGTCCCTTCGTAACGCAACAGTCGCTCCATCGAGCTCTTTAACTCTCGCTACGGTTATCGTCTGCTCGTCTTCTTTGACTGCAGTCCCCGTAACTTGGGTGATGCGGGAATGCACCTTAGGCTCCTTCAACGTCTCCTGAAGCTCCGTTGGGACTTCACTTTCCGCAGTTGTTTCCAACTGCGCGGCGGTTTCCGATACTTTCGGGTAATCCACCTGAACCCTGCTCAGCTCGGCCTTGAGAATGAACGTAGCCGTGGACCCAAGCCGCGATGTCGCTATCACTCTATCAGTCCGGTTCTCATAGGTGCCGGATACAACCCAGGTGTTTTCGTCAGTCACAAGACTTCGATGGCGAAGAGCCGATCCATCGGGTCGTTGTACCGGCTGCAAGGTCCAGCTCTCCCAGCGGGACAAGGACACTTTGTCTTCCCTGACCAGTAATGACAGGTCGTTGTAGATAGACAATTCCCGGATCTCGAAAGTGAAAGGCGCCTCCTTGCTGAGAGCGGCCGTTCCTTTACCCGGCTTTTTCCTGGCAACCAGAAACAATCTCACCAGGCGAGGCTTGGCAAGCCGGTAGAATGCATCCGCAACCGGCGTATTCCGGACAACGTCGGGTTCAGGAATACCGGCCAGTTCCATGGTACTGAGCTTGGCGGTGACTTCCAGCTCATTTGGCCGATCTTTGACTCGGCTGGCGGTCGCTGGAATCCACTCGCTGACTTCCTCACTGCCATTATGACTGATCCCAAAAACCACATCCATCGCCTGAACTGACGGGTCCGTAACAAACAATCGCAGCTTGAAATACGGGTAATCATCCAGGTCAATGCCGGGAGTCGGACGGCCTGTCGCTGCTCCGGGCGAAGCGAGATCCGACAGGTCCCTTTCGAGAATCTCATACTCCATTTCAGGGGAATCCTTATCGAAGAACATTCTCACCTGCATGCCATCCGCTGTCCCTGCTAACGCCGTCACCACGGTCGCCTCCGGTGGGATTCCAGTATCTGCCCGTTCTTTTTCCTTAAAATCCAGACCCTCCCAGATTTGAATACTGGCCGCCCGGTCATCTGCGTTGTCCAGAAGTTCGGTGAGTCTCTCCACTTTCTGCGGGGTGTAGAGCAATAATTCATTGGCCCCCGGTTTCAACGTGACATCCTTCAACTCAATCAAATCGCCGCCGACAGGAAATGGAGTCTGGTACCGCGCCCACGACTTTCCGAAAACCCAGGAGCTCACCAGTCGCTGGAAAGAAAAAGGGGCCTCAAGGTACCGGGAGCGCAGCCTGAAGTTGCGCGTCTGGTCTCTATTCAGGGACACCCGCAGATCGCGATCCCCGACACTGGATACGTAGAAACTCAGATCCCCTTTAACAGAAAAACGGCGCGGGTTGACTAGCAGCATCCTCATGTTGTTGGATCCCCAGCGCCAGCGGTGGTGATGGTCTGTTTCCAATTCGTAAATGTTCTCTCGATCGAGCACAAAGGGTTTGGCTGATCTCTCCGCTGAGCCCTCGCTCCGGGTGATAAGGGGATTGAACCAGCGCGTCGCTTCCACTTCCCAGTTGCGTTCCCCGGAAAGTGCAAAAACCGGACTCGAGTGCAAGCGAGGTCTGATCAGCGCACGCATCTGATAATCCCCTGGGGCGGGAACCAAAACATCGTTTCGATTTTGCGTTATTCCATGCTCATACTTACCGCGAACATCCGTCGGAGCATATCCCGTGGATTGGTAGCGCTCGACGTCCCGGCGTTCCTGGGTTTGAATTAAATTTCGATAAGGCTCTTCATTTGTTGCCACAATCCGGTTCAAGAGAGAATTTACCTCTGCCTTGGGCGCAACTAAAACTGCGGAAACATGGCGGTTCATGTTGCGAGAAAGGAAGAAAAGCCGGGCATTCGCCAGCGAGTCACGATCTGCCATGGACGCAGACCGAAATCCAACAATGACACTCCGCCGTTTCTCATAACCAATTTCGTAGAGAGTCTGGTCGCCCTTCCGAAGTTCTGCATCCGGGCCGATTTTCTCGCTGGTGCTCAAAGCAGACCAGTCCCCGTAAGTTGAGGCAATTTGCCGGTCACCCAGAAACAAAAGGGTTGTGGCATTCCCGCCACGGGTGTTGTAGTCCGGGAAGTCTTTGGGCAGGTTTGCCTCGAACAGTTTTATCGATACATCCGGAATGTACCTGGGACGCCAGCTTTTCAGATTCGCCAATTGGAAAACCTTGATCTCGTGGCGCCCTCTGTCAAGATTGGCCTCGCCGTGAAACTGCCACACTCGGGAAAGCTGGACCAGTTGACCGGTGGGGCTGGTTTGGTCCGCAGGCGCCAGCAGTTGATCGTCAACGGTGAGCAGGATTTCCGCAGGCCTCTGGTCTGGCACCCTTTGGGAAAGCACGTAGCGTGTTTGGGATTCGGATGCAGAGTTGAAGGCGAGACCGGAACCGTTGCCGGCAGCCAGGCGATACGGGGAGTCTATCAAGTTCAGAACAAAATCGGCCACGTCCTTGCCCAGAAGCAGCCTGCTCTGGGTGGCACTGAGCAGTGACTCAAGCCTTTCGAACGGAGCCGTGCCCTGGCTCTTGCCCTGACCGTTGGCAGATACAAAGATTTGCCGGGGATCCCATGCGTTCTTAAACATTGCGGGCAGTGAATCCAGCTTGGAAGTCTCGTCCTGAAAGTCGCGATACGGAACATTGGTTAGCACGGCGCTCTCTTTGGCGGCGCTCTCCAATGAACTGTCCGGGCGAAGCTCATAGAAGGCAAAATAGGGAGTCTCCCGGATCAGCGTGAAGAAGCGGACATCGGCTAAAATCGCGCGTAAGGCCCAATAATCCCTCGGCGGATTCGGAGACACGGGAGGAAATACTATGGAAGCATTTTGATAGTCCTTGTGCACCAGCAGGTAGCGAAAGCGCGAAGTCTTCAGGAGTTGATAAGCCATCTCGGGGTCGCCCCCAACTCCTGAGCTTAGAACCTGCGGTGTGATTCCCAGGCGTCGCCTTCCCGTCAGGGAGTAGCTGATCGGGCCTTTTGCGGGCTCTTCACTGTAACCCGTCACCAGACCCAGGCTTGGAATCGACCTCAACAGGCCAGGGATGTCGGGAAACGTAAAATACGGCCACCAGCCATAAACCGCAGGACCCATCTCCCACCAGGGTAGATTGAGGAGACGGTCTCCCTCCCTGTGATTCTTCAAAATGTAAGTGTGAACCCACTGATACGGTTCGGGAATCTTGACGGTCGGTGTGTGGAACGGAGCCATATGCCTCTTCCACGGTCCATAGGTTGGGCGGACACTGATCAACTGAGGCCATCCGTTAACAAGAGTAATATGCGACACGATGAGAGCGACTATCAGGACTCCCAAGTACGGCCGGAACCTGGTGTGGAGGTGTGAGTTCCAGAAATGCTGGAGTATGTTCTGGACAGTTGCTCCCGCAAGCACCGCGTAAAGAATGCCCATTATGAAAAGCCAATAGTTGGGTGACTGAATGATGTTAAATCCCGGAACGTAGGTAAACATCAGAACATATAATTTATCAAGTACCGGGTAATGGGACGCCGCCGCCAGAACGGTCAGCAGGAGGGAAACCAGAGCAAAGGGCAAAGTTCTCCGTCGGGGCTTCCAGAGCAGACAGGCATAAACATACAGCGGACACAACAAACTTAGAGGCGCCCACGGAACCTGCATCATTATGCCTGATGCGATGTTGTCCGGATTGCCCGTGATCAGCCGCGAAATCCAGAGTACCCCGGCCCAAGGCTTGTTGAATTCATACCATTGGATCCTTTGAGTGAAAACACCCTCCGTTACGAACAAATCACCGATTGCGTTGCCCGTGTAGAACCAAACGATCGGTAAGATCCAAAAAAAGTTCAACAGGATCATCATGGTGGCAGCGACAGACAAGAACTTGAGCGTCAACCAACCGCGGAGTTCGGGTTCGAATAATAGTCGAATCAGGATGTAAGCGCCGACGGCAACTCCGGTTATGATGGTGAAGCGAGGGCTCGGTGCGCTCATGAGAAACCCTAACGCGACGAGCAGAGCAGGCTTTAACGCACCTTTGCCGGGGTTTTCCAAACCCCGAATCACCCCGGCCAGAATCAGCGCATCTCCCCCCAGAGCAAGCGAGAAAAGCGATGTGCCCGGAAATTCGGGCTGCAACATCGCAAACATGGCAGCCACCAGGCTGGAAATTTGCGAAAACCGGCCTCGAAAAACAGTATGTCCCAAATACAAAACTCCCCAGCCCAAAGCGGCGGTGGGAACCACCAAGTACAGCCTGTTTAAGACCCACAAGGGTACCTTGAGCCAGTAAAGGACACAGACCATCAAGTGCCAGGGCCCAAAAGACAGCCAAACGTTGGCCTGGCCCCACAAATTATAGGGGGACCAGGTCGACAGGGCTTCTTCAAGGCTCTTGGCCGGGTCCATGGGGGCAACCAAGTCTCCCCAGTTGATATAGGTTCCGGGCGTGAAAAAGCCCGGGCAGTGCCACAGCGCCATGGCCAACAGCACAATCACCAGGGCGGGGCCAAAGCGGCCGATCGAAGGAACGAGGTTTTTACTCATGATCTATCTGATGGTAACACTGAAAGCCCAGCCTGCCGGCTCTTAGCGGGAGTACCTCACTTGTCCATAGGGGGGGGAACCTTACTGCAAAAAATTCTGGGAAGCGTCTGCAGAAACGCCCTGTCAAAAATAGCCTCAGAGGTGCATTCATAAGCCAACTCGCCCGCATTCTTTCTAAACTCCCGGAGCACGTTCTCGTCACCGAGTAAATCAATCACCGCCTCGGCAAGATCCTCGGCCTGATATTCGATGGTATGCCCGGCTCGGTGCCGGCTTATCGTCTGCGCAAACTGGGGAACCGATGTAATAACCACGGGGAGTCCGCACACCAGGTACAGTTTCGGCTTGCCAGGATCACAGTGATAAGCGGGGTTGTCCGGAAGGTCCGAGTAAGGAGCAACGCCTATGGCGCACCGCGAGAGCGCCCGGCAAAGATCCTCCTGCCTCTTGATGAATCCTTCAAAAACAAAATGTCGGTCCATGCCCGCC
Organism: Acidobacteriota bacterium; assembly: GCA_016199665.1. GTDB lineage: Bacteria > Acidobacteriota > UBA6911 > JACQSX01 > JACQSX01 > JACQSX01. The sequence continues at coordinate 8,112 of JACQGG010000020.1, forward strand.
TTGACCACCTCATTCTTGAACGGCCCCCAGTCTCCATAGCCGAACAGGCGCACTTTGACATCGGGAAGCTTCTCTGCAATCAGTGGCAGGGCTTCGACCAGCAGTGAGAGACCATGATAGAGGCCAGGCCCTCCCACATATCCAATAGTCCGCCGCTCAATGTCATTCATGGGAGATCGTTGAACCAGCCTGGAGCTGAACCCCAGCGGCACGAGGGTGGAAAGATAGCTCCCTTCCGGAACCCCACCGATCCTGGCGCGCCCCTTTTCGATCCCTTCGGAAATGCTCCAAGCGAAGTCGGACTTGCGCACCCCAAGCCGATCAAATGCAAAAATCAGCCGGCGAATGACGTTGTGAAAATACAGGCGATCCGACAGAGGAAAATAATCGATGCTGTAGTGAATCAGCTTACTTACCACCCCCATCTTCTTCAGACACATCCCAACCACAATGGGAAAGCAGCCGATGCCAATAAATAGGTCGAATTTACGCCCCAGCCTGAACATTGTTCGAAGGATAGAAAACAGGCAAATCAGGTAAATGGGAAAGATCAGCGGAAGCCGGAACCAGGCATGGTTCTTGAGCCGCCCACTCCTAATCGTTCGAAAGTGCTTGGCGCCTCCTTTTTCGAAGACGGAAACACGGGCCGTGTCTTCGGTCGCATAGGTGTTGTTGGTGCCAATGACCGCGAGTGTTCTGACACGCTCCTGAAGGTATTCCTCCAGGACTTCGGTCCGCGCCGTCAGCAGTTCTCCCGCAATCAGGACATCCAAATCGGCCAAAGAGGGGTAATCCTGCACACCCTGGGAACGTGGGGATTCCACCGGCGTGGAGCTGGAGGCGAACGGGGGCGGATACACGTCCGCATCCCGCCCGGACCGTCCAGACATTCTAGGCTCTAATTCTGCCCCAGACTTACCCAAGATTATGGCTTGTAAAGCGCTGGCACGTTGTCCCGCAGCACGAAAATGCTGAGAAATTTGGAAAGGGCAAAGCGAAACGAATCGTAATCCCTCATGTAGTCATAGAGAATTCGCGGACGCAGGTTGAAGCGAAGATGTGCATAACGTCGAATCTTGTCCAGTTCCTCACGCGTCATCCCTTGAGGAGCATAGGTCACCTTGTCGGTCGACAATAACGTGAAGTCAAAATTCGCTGGCAACTCTCCATTCTCTTCAATTATATGGTAGACCTCAGTTCCCGGAAGCGGCAGGAGGCAGGAAAATGCAGCCCGATAGAGACGCAGGGAACAAGCGAATTGGATTGTCTCCATCATTTCTTCGCGCGTCTCGGTCGGATAGCCCAGGATAAAATATCCGATAGGACGATAACCGCACTGGTACAAAAGGTCGACCTGAGCCCGGATCTCATCTTTAGTCAGCTTCTTCTTCATGATCTTCAGGATTCGGTCGGAACCGGATTCAATGCCGACCGCCACCCGGGCGTCAAAACCGGCTTTTTTCATCAGCAGCAGAAGTTCACGACTGATTGAATCAAGGCGAATCCCATTGGGGAGCGTGAACTTGACCTTCAAGCCCCTTTCCAGAATCGCGTTGCAGAACTCTTCCACAAAGCCGGCGTGCATGGTAAAGACTTCATCGTAGACCACAAAATGACGCGTACCGTGATTCTTGTAGAGGTACATCAGCTCGTCCATGGTCACTTCAAACGGGCGGCGGCGGAATTTGTACCCGGCGATAATCCAGACGGAACAAAAGCTGCAGTGAAACGGACACCCGCGACTTGTGATAAAGGGCGCCGCTCCTTCACCAATCATGTTTCCGTGCCCTGCGTAGCTCTCCGGCGGTATCAAGTCCCATGCGGGCATACCCAGTTCTTCCAGGTCTGAATAATAGACCGGGGAGTTGTGGAAGACCTTCCCATCCTCTCTCCATATCAATCCCGGAATTTCCGGAAACGGCTTTGTTTCGCCCCCCCAAAGGTTATTCAACAGTTGCGGCAAGCCGACTTCCGCTTCGCCCTGAATGCCATAATCTGCATCTTTGAGGAGCTCCAGGCTTTCCACAGGCAGCGCCGATGGATGCGGCCCTCCGATCATCGTCACAATATTGGGATCGACTTCCTTGGTCAGACGGAGACCCTTCTGGACCTCTGCCAAACCCAAGGACCAAGTCGTGAAACCGACCACGTCGGGCTTCTGGGATCGAACAATGTTGGAAAATGCGGAATCGGTAATCTGCGTGTCCCGGACGCGGTCCACGATACTCACGTCATAATCATGCCTTCGCAAAGCTGTGGTCAGATAGCCCAGCCCGATCGGAGGAAATTTTTCCAGCCCAAAATATTTTCCTTTGGGAGGAACTACCAGCATGACCTTCTTCATGGTCAGTCTCCTTCAGTTGCCAACGGAGGCGCCCGGCTGGAGTCCGAAATTCCTAATTTCCAACAGGATACCACCCACCCCAAGTCTTGTGTATGCCAGAACTGGAGTCGGTGTCAACAAGAAACTACGCCGGGCCGCCCCGGGGCATTATTTGGCGGCATTCCGGGACCGCATTGCCGGCGTCGCCCGGCGGGTCGGCACGCCGCTCGGCCTGAGCCTGAGTACGACAAGACAGACCCAAACGGTTGATCCGCTACGATGGCTGCTTCGGCTTGACCCCCTGGCTCACCAGCTTCATCCGGATGTACTCACGAACCAGCTCGATTGGAACTTCGGCCGTTGCATAGACGGTCTTGCAGCGGTCGCATTGCCGGTCACGCGCTCTAAACTCCTGAACCGGCAATACTTTATTGATCTCCAACTGTTCATATTCCTTCATGCGAATCAACTGCGTCTGCATGCCCAGGTCATAAAAATTGATTGTGTGATTGTTTGTTTCACCGCAATGGGGACACTTAAATGAATTGATCATAATTAGCTCCGTCATCTGCCCTAAACTCATGGATCATCGGGAGTTAATGATCGTAGGACAAGGCCGCATTGCCCGTGTGCCAGCGGTGGCTCATTCGCCAACCAGCAAACGGAGCTCGTCAAGAAACTCCTGCGACAGGCGCGCGCCATCGCCACGCCCCACGGCCAGATACACCGTTCCTTCGGGCAGAGAGCCCTGATCCAGCCAGCGCCAGCAGTCTACCACGATGAAAGGGTTCTTCTGGGGCCATCTCAGGCTTCTTAATTCCGGCAGTTCGTTAGTGACCACCAGAACGTTCGCCGAACCAACACATTGCTGCAGACTGTCGCAGTAGGTGACCGAACCGGACAGAGACGGCATCGACTTTGCGTAAACCGAAGGGTCATAGACGAACACCGGGACATTCCGCTCGAGCAGCGACCGTGCAAGGCCCAGACCGAAAGAGCACTCGGTAACGTCGGTATGAAGTTTGTAACTCAGACCAGCCACACCCACGGTCATACCCGGCTGATAGCGCGACAGCGCCAGATCAACCAGTTCCCTGGCTCGAAGCTGATTGGACTCATGAACGGTCCGGGCCAAGCTGGCCTTCCGTCCCACCTTCTCCGCCACATAGAGCATCGCCAGGTTGTCGCGAGGGAAGCAGGGACCTCCATACGGGATGGCTCCTTTCAGGAAGCGCGCTCCTCGGTTTCTGTGGCCAAGCGCCTCGGTGACGGAATCTACATTGGCGCCCGGCAGATTCTGACACACGTCGGCAATCATGTTGGCGAAGGTGACCTTGGTTGTGTCGAGACAGTTGGAAGCGAGCTTAGTCACCTCAGCATCGATGAAACTCATCTTCAGGATAGGCGGATTGTTCTCGCACAACTGGCGATAGATGCCTTCGATAACGGTGGCCGCCTTCAAGTCGGAAGATCCAATGAGCGCGTAATCCGGGCGCAACAGTCCCGACAGGACGTCGCCCAAAGCGATGAACACAGGGCTATAACAAAATCCAAAGCCTTCGTCGCAGCGCTTTCCCGATTTCCTTTCAATGAAAGGCTGCAGCACGTACTGCATCGAACCCGGAACGACGGTGCTGGTCAGCGCGATCACGTGGTAATCCTTTTTACGCGACAGGGGCCCGGCTATCTCCTCAAGGGCCCTACAAACGTACTTCAGGGAAAAGCTGCCCCGGGTCGTGCTGGGCGTCGGCACGATAATGAACGTGACCTGGGAAGACTGTATAGCTTTGTCATAATCCATCGTGGCAGTGAGCCGGGGGGCCGCCGAAGCCAGGAGTTCCTTCAAACCCGGCTCCACGAGCGCGCATCGCCCATTCTGAATATCCTCGACGACTGCCGCATTGACATCCACTCCCATGACGTTGAAACCGCGGTGCGCCAGCGAAGTCGCCAGACACATCCCCAGCTTACCCAGACCCACAACTGAAATATCCATCCCAGTTCTCTCCGCGCTGTTGAATGATCCGATGGTTATGATTTCTGATCGGCCGCCGCCTTGTTATGTCGGTACCAGTCCACAGTCCGCCTCAGTCCCTCGCGAAGCGACGTCGCAGGGCGCCAACCAAGACACCGGGCCATGCGACCAACATCGAGAGTCTTGACCCGTTGCCCATCCGGCTTGCTGCTGTCATAGGCGATCTCCCCGGTGTAGCCCACAACGTCGGAAAGAGTCTCCACCAGTTCCCGGATGGAAGTCCCTCTTCCGGGGCCCACGTTGACTGGCGCGGGATCATCATAAACCTCCGCCGCCCGCAGCACGACTTGCGCACAATCTTCGACGTACAGAAAATCCCTGACGGGCCGACCGCTTCCCCAGACCTCAATCCGGGCCGCACCTTGCTCCTTCGCCTCAACAAATCTTCGTATCAGCGCCGCAACGACGTGCGACCGGTCGGGGTGAAACGTGTCACGCGGCCCGTACAGATTGGCCAGGATCAAATGAACGGCATTGAACTGATATTGCTCATAGTAGATCATCCCCTGAACGATCATCATCTTCTTGGAAAGGCCGTAGTGATAAACCGACTTGTGCGGAAAGCCCTTCCAGAGGTCATCCTCGTTCATGGAGTCCCCAATATCCCCGGGATACGAACAGGCCGTCCCGGTCACAACAACCTTGGCAACACCTGCAAGGCGCCCCGCTTCCAGCATGTTGGCGCCCATTACCAGATTGTCATAATAAAGCTTTGCCGGGTTCACCTGCATCATGCCCAAGCCGCCTCCGTAGGCAGCCCCATGAATTACAAGGTCCGGCTGGAAATTGTCTAGGCAAGCTTTGGCTTCCGCGAAATTGACAAGGTCATATTCGTGGCGCCGGGGAGCAAACGTCTCGCACTTGAACCCTGACAGGACGTCGACAATATGGCTGCCCAGGAAGCCGGCTCCCCCCGTCACCAGAACTTTCTTGTGCCTCCAAAAGGCCGGACGCAGCATCCCTCCATCTTGCGCCGGAGCGGCTGTCGTGTCAGGCATTGGCGTAGGGGCGCTGGATGCTTACGGTGGAGAGGCCCTTGATCAACTCATCGAGTCCGCACTCGATGGAAACCGTGGTGTCGTAACCCAGATTCCGAATCTTTTCGTAACTCACTTCATAATTCCGCTTGTCCTGATCCTCGCCCTGATCGGCCCAGTAGATCAAATAGTCAATCTTCTTGCGGATCAGGTTGGCGACATCCTCTTTGCTCAAGTTCATTCGCTCGGAACCCACATTGAAGACTTCGTTGACCATCCGGTCATAATGTTCGATGGCAAAAATAAAGGCGCGCGCAATGTCGCGCACGTGGACAAACGTGCGTTTAAAATGACGCTCGTAAATCACCAGATAGTGATCCTGCAGCGAGCGGTAGACAAAATCGTTTATCAGCAGATCCAGCCTCAATCGCGGCGACAAGCCGAAGGCCGTGGCGAAACGAAAGGCCACCACGTTACCCGCCTCGAGAAGATGCTCCTCGGCGGCGGTCTTGGTGCGACCATAGACAGTGAGCGGTCGCAACGGTGTCTTCTCGGTGCAGATTTCCCCGACCACGGCGCCGTAATTACTTCCTGTTGAAGCAAACATTACCGGCTGGGACTTGCTGCGCACCTTGTCCACAATCCGGGTGCCGCCTAAATTAATTTCTTCGGCGGCACGCGGATCTTTGTTGCAGGCCGGGTAGCCGACGATGCCGGCAAGATGAATGATCAGGTCGACGCTCTTGACTGCATCCCTGACGCCCGACTCATCGCGAATGTCGCCTTTGATGAAGGAAAAGTTCGGGTTGATGAAATGGCTCAACATCCCCAATCCGCCGTGCAGCAGGCTGTCGTAGACGATAACGGAGTAACCCCCTTTCAGTAACTCGGGGACCAGAACCGAGCCCACATAACCGGCCCCCCCGGTAACCAAAACTTTCAATTCTCACCTCCTGATAAGATTTGAAGATTGAGACTCCTAAATGGAGCGCATGAACTGGTGGATGCAGCGTACCAGATATTCTCTTTGCTGGTCCCCGATACCCTGGTGGTTGCCAAGGAAGAAGCCGTTTCTCAGAATGAACCTGGCATTCTTCAAGGATCCCACGCGGCGGTGTTTGAAAAGCTTCAGGCCGGGCTGCTCCGCCATGTTCCCGCCTTCGATCTGGCGCGTCTCAATTCCCTTGCGCTCCAGGAAGTCTGCCAGTTGATCCTTTGTAAACGGGGCGCCGCGCTTGACCATCAGTGCATACGCAAACGATACGTGGCGCGTCCCCGGCCTCTCGCGCGGAAGCGCTAGGCGCCTCGAGAATCTCCGTAGTTCTTCAGTCCAGAAGGCTGCGTTGCTCCGCCGGATTTCAATGAATTCCTCCAGACGCTTCATCTGCTGCAGGCCGAAAGCCCCTTGGACCTCCGTCGGGCGGAAATTGAACCCTGAGTGAATAAACAGAAAGCGGGGATCAATCTGGCGGTATCTCTTCCTCAACGCCTGCTCATTCTTTAGCTCGCGAATCCATCCGTGCGCTCGCAGGGATTTTGCGATCTCGGCATACGGCTCGTTATTGGTCACCAACATGCCACCTTCAACGGTAGTGATGTGATGCGAGAAGAAGAAGCTGAAAGTGCCCAGGTCGCCCAGGGTTCCCGCTTTCTTCCCCTTGAGCTCCGCTCCATGCGCTTCGCAAGTGTCTTCCATGATGTGCAGCCCGTGTTCCCTGGCGATTGATTTGACGGCGCCCATGTCACATGGATTGCCCAGCAGGTGCACCGGAACAATCGCTTTGGTCTTCCGCGTGATTGCCTTGCGTACCTCCGCTGGATCCAGGTTGTAGCCGTCCATCTCCACATCCACCAGCACGGGGACCGCTCCGACGTTAATGATGGGCCAGATGGATGTAGACCAGGTGACCGCGGGCACGATGACCTCATCTCCCGGCTTGATCGGGTTTTTGACTAGGGGGCTGGCCAGGACGGAGAGTGCAACCAGATTGGCCGACGAACCTGAGTTGACCATCACGGCGCGCTTCACTCCCAAGTAAGACGCAAACTCCTCTTCAAACCGACGCACCTTCGCCCCCATGGTGACCCGTGTGCTGAGAAGCGAATCGAGCGCCTCGCAGACCTCTTCGCTTCCGTAAGGGCAGTCAATTAGAGGAATGCCCCTAACCACCTTCTGCGCTTCAAAAAGTCTGAAGTAGCGCCGAACCAGAGAAAATATGTTCTGCCTTGTCGATTCCAGACCATTCACGATCTTCATAACTTCCGCCACGTGTCCCAAGCCTCGTCCAGTCAACACTCCCCCGTCGATGCGCGAATGGTATCACACCAGTGCCGCTGATGTTGAACAACGGATCGCACCGCCACCCGGCGTCGTGCCGCCGACCCAATCAAATCCGCCCCTTTCAAGGCCACCTAGAACCCGACGGCCAGTCCCATCCCTAGAGAAGTCTAAAAATCTTAACAATCGGCCCCCAGTTCTTGCCGTCAGGTCTGACTTCGTAGACCTGTTCAAAGTCGCTTCCTTTGGCCCCGGCCAGCAAGGGAAGGTAAAACTCCCGGGCGTTCTTGACCAGGTAGAAGAGCAATCCGTGAAAACTGTCTTCCTGGTAGGAAGCGGCTTGTTTGTTGTTCGCCAGCGTGTCCTCTATTCCGGACGGATCGAAGAGCCCTGTCTTTCTCGCGTCGTCATCCAGCAGAAAATGACAGTAGGCAAAACTGGAGATGACCAGATATTGGGCCCCCTGCTGCTTGAGCTGTTTCAGCGAGTAGAAGTTAAAGCGGCTGTACAGATGCCTGATGGCCGGATACCGCAGCGCTTTTTCCACCACGGCCGCCGGCATCTCCTTGGGCCAATGGGGCTGGTCGGTCGCGTACATCGCGCTCAGCAGCGGATAAGTGGTTCGGTCCCGGACTCGTTCGAAGTACGCGTTCTTGAGCGATGCGTCAATGTGATTTTCCCAGTAGTCGGTGGCGCGCGGATTGCTCACCGCCACCGGAGCGGCCCCGGGCAGTTGGGGCCCGAGTTCAAACCAGTCCACCGCAATCCGGGTACCGGCAGGGATATGCGTGGTCACCCAGGCCACCGCAATCTCACGCGTGTCCGGCTCTGATCTTGCCGAGTCCAGCCGCGCGACCCGAACCACGGATCCCGAGATGATAGCCAGACAGGAAAACGCCATCACCCATTTTCGCCACGCGGACGGAACACGCGAAGCCAGATCGGCGCACAGGCGGGCTGCAAGCAGGCAGAGAACTCCAAAAGTGGCAACCAACAGATGCAGATAGCGAATACCCCATCCAGAAAGCGCAAACAGCGTCACAGCCAGGAACGAAAGGATCAAGAGATCCCGCACGGTATGCCGATAGATGGCGTACAGGATGCCTGCAACCAGCATCGCTCCCAGGAGCAATTCCTGACGGACCAGTTCTCTGGCAAACCAGATTGAGATACTCAACATGCCCGGCCTGTAGGTCGCTCGAGATGAAATGCCCAAGACTCCTATCTGGGAGAGCTCAGAGAACTTCTGGTGAATTTCCCGGTACTGGAAGAGCCACGCCAAATTTCCCGCAAGCGACGACGCCATCAAAGCGAGAGCCCCCCACGCCGCCGGCTTGACGACAGACCGGGCTGATCGATCCCGAACCGCGACCCAAACGTGGGTCAGGAGAAGAGGAAACAGGAGAAACAAGCCGTGGTATTTGATCGAAATGGCTGCTCCTGCCCACAGGCTGGCCAAAACAGAATTGGAAACTTGGGGGGAATCCAGATACTGGAACAGGTAGTGGAGCGTCACCGTGCACGCCACCGCCAGAAAGATGTCGGGCAAAGCCCATTGAGAATGCCCAACCAAATGAATCATGCACATTCCAAACAGAATGGCGGCCCAACCGGTGGCAGTCGTATACAGGCGTCTGCCGACGAAAAACAGAACGACTCCCAAGCCGGTTCCTGCGACAACGCTCAGCAGGCGTCCCAGCCAGAAAAAGGGGCTGGAGTCGACAAAATAATGCACCGCGAAATCCGAAGGCCCATGAAACCAGCCCAGCAGCATTCCGACGGCATAGTATCCTCCATAGGCAACCAGCAGGAAGTACTTGTGCAGGGCGGGATAGGTGTGATCCACGGGCAGGGGGCTCAGCCGCTGCCCCATGCTCAGAGCATCCAGGACCTGCCTGGTTTCGTCAGGGTGAAACACGGAAGGAAGTCCATAGCCCATGCCCGCAAAGCGCAGCGTAAATCCCAAAATCACCAGGACGCACAGCAAGAGAGCGTCCTGCTTGGACCAGCAAGTGGCTGAAGCAGACTGGCGACCCATGGTCTTTTCCGATCCGGACCCTTCCTGTGCTCTTTCGGCGCCGACGGTGTTCGCCTCCTGAAAAGGCGTGGAACCGGTCTCCCTGTCCATAGTTCTCTTAGCGGGCGGAAAAGAAATCTGAGACCGCCTGAGCCACAAAAGAGACCTGGTTCTCGCCCATCTCCGGGTACATGGGCAGCGACAGGATTTCTCCGGCTGATTTTTCCGTTACTGGAAACTTTCCCGCGGGGTAATTCAAGTCCCGATAAGCGTTCTGGAGGTGAATGGGGATGGGGTAGTGCATCCCCGTGGAGATGGCCCGGCTTTGCAGCCAAGCCTGCATTTCATCGCGCCGGCGAGTTCGAATGACGTAAAGATGATAGACGTGTTCTGCCAATGGGCTGGCAAACGGGGTGACGACCTCCACGTCCTTTAGCAACTGGTCGTACAGGGCTGCTCGCTTCCGCCGGTTTCGGTTCCACTCGTCCAGGTGGCGCAGCTTGATACGAAGGACCGCCGCCTGGACCGTGTCCAGGCGGTGGTTGAACGCGAGAAAGTCGTGGACATACTTTCGGCTTTGACCATAGTTCCGGAGCATTCTCACCTTGTCGGCGACCTCGGCCGAGTTGGTTACCAGCATGCCCCCATCCCCGAACGCGCCCAGGTTCTTGCCGGGATAAAAGCTGAAGGCGGCTGCGTGCCCGAGCGAACCGACTCGGCGCCCCTTGTAGTGGGCTCCATGAGCTTGGCAGGCGTCTTCCAGAACGACCAGCCGGTGTTTTTCCGCGATTGACAGGATGGGATCCATGTCGGCCGGCTGGCCGTAGAGATGGACGGGAACAACGGCTCGCGTACGATGGGTGATCGCGGCCTCGACGGCGGGAGGATCCATGTTATAGGTCCGCGGGTCCACATCCACTAATACCGGCCTGGCTCCCGCAAAGGAGATCGATGACGCGGTTGCGATGAAGGTGTTGGCAACGGTAATGACTTCATCTCCCGCCTGGATCCCCAGCGCGCGCAGTCCCAGCTCCAGCGCCGAAATGCCGGAGTCAAGGCCCACCGCGTACCGGACCCCGCAGTACGAAGCGAACTCCTCCTCAAGCAGCGATACTTCTTCCCCAAGAATGAAGTCAGCTCGGTCCAGAACGCCCTCAATGGCTTGCAGAACCTCTCCCTTGAGAGCCCGGCATTGCGTTTTCAAGTCAACAAAGGGAACTTGCATTCGGTCAACTCCTGCGTGCGAAGCGTCGGCGCCTTTACCAGCGCCGTGTGAGTGCCGCTGGTCTTACCAGCAATCGCCTCATTTCGAAAAGCTGTTGCACTTACCAGTTCAGCCAGGCCGCTCGCGATCCTGTACTCGAACTGTCTCGACGAACATCTTCCGGGCTGCCCGCTCCCGAAGCGTATAGTAGGCGTAAATTGCAGTTTGCACGAAGCTTACCACCGGGTGGTAGAGCCAGTATCGGTTTCGCTCTCTCAGAGCCAGATAAAGGGCATGCGCCATCGAAACGACTGGAATGCCGCTGTAAAGGGCCCATAACGCGAGCTTCCATTTAAAGGAACGATTAAAAACCCACCGCATATTCCGCGTCCGGTAGTTGCTGGCCAGATGATACCGATAGTTGCGCGCCATCTTTGCAGACCACTCACGCAGCGAAGTGACTGTATGGTGGTAGGTCTGCAGCGAAGGAATGTAACCGACCCGAGTGTGCCCTTTTTCAATCAGATCCTGAAAAACGTCATTGTCGCCGAAAAAGCCTTCCTGCAGAATGGCGTCCCGTACCAGGTCCATTCGATAAACCAGCCCGTTGGCTCCCCAAACCAGCGGTTTTTCCGGCGTCACGTCGAAGGTGTAGCAGTCGGCGGCAGGGTCGTGCCGTGCGGATCGAAAGTAGTGTTTCAGATTCTTGTTGAGAAAGTGGTTGATCGGATCGCTTTGAATCAGCTCATAGTATTTATTGATAGGAGGATCCTGGTCTCCTGAAACCAGCTTCCCCCACAGGGCAGCCAGCTTTGAATCTCCTTCAAACTGCCGGGAAGCGCGCTGCAGCCAGTCGCGGCCTTTCAAACCATTGTCGGCAGCAAAAATGACCAGCAAATCGCCGCTGGCGTTTTTAACGTTGATCTTCGCGCCGAAATCCGCAAGTTTTCTCGGATTGGGGAAGATTCTCGCCCCATACCGGCGGGCAATCTGCAGAGTTCCATCCGAGGAGCCGCCATCCGCCACCAGGATTTCCACTCGCTCCCGCGGATAGTCCTGATCCCGGATTGACCGGAGACATTCCGCCAAATACCGCTCAGCGTTGTACGTCGGCAGGGAAAAACTGAATTTGAGCATTACACGCAAACCCTCGGAAGAATGGAGACCAGTTCCGCCAGATCTCGGATAATGAAGTCCGGGGAGACGCCGGCCAGGGGGTCGCGACTTCGGATGCCGTTCAACACAGCCACCGAAGCCAACCCCAGGGCCCTGGCGGCCAGGACATCCACTTCGGTGTCTCCCACCAGCAGAAGGGCATCGCGCAGACGCTGCGGCGCCGTTTCAATGAGCCGCCGCTTCAAAATCCACCCTTCGGCAGACTGCGTGTCACCGGAACAGAGGATTTCGTCAAATGCGCCGCGCACTCCCAAACGTTCGAGTTCCCAAAGCAGGTTGTCACACTGCTGCCTCAAGGTAGCCGCCGCAAGCTGAAACCCTTCGCCGCGAAGATGCTGCAGCGCCGGAGCCGCGCCCTGCTGTATCTGATCAAGATACAGGAACCGCCGATCTTCTATGCTTTCGAGCCACCGGACGCGGTAGCGCGACAGGACGCTCGGGTCGGCAAGACCGGGCTCTATTTGATCGAGCGCCTGCCGTTTTCGCTTGCCTTCCCAGTAGACGGCATAGGGCGCCGGGGTGACATCGATATCCTTGAGGATTTCGCTATGAACCGCGTAATAGCGCCGTGATACGTCGATGACCGGACCATCCAAGTCCAGAAAAATAGTTTTGCCCATCGGGCTCCCCGCCCGCATCCTGACAAATGCGAGCTAGACCTTAAAACGTGTCCAGCGGCTGATATGATCCGCCAGCCAGTCCAGCTCCTCCACAATGCCGTCCAGGAGCCCCACCTGAGGCTTCCAGCCCAGCAACTGCGTCGCTCGATTGGGACTGAGGATCATCGTCTGCAGTTCCGACGGCAGCCGCACTCGCCCTTCAACCAGCGCGGAACTTTCTCCCGGCTGGATCGATTCATGCACGATATCGATGGTGCCCTGGCTCAAGCCGGCAACCTTCTCCGCCAGTTCTCGGACCGACGTTCCGGTGCCGCTGGAAACATTGAGCGGCTCCCCGCAGTTGTTGAACCGGCGCACCAACAGCGTGTTGAGCCGGGCCACATCGGATACATGCACAAAATCACGCTGTTGGCCGCCATCCCCAAAAACCACGAGGTGCTTCTTCTCCAGCAATCGCTTCAGGAACACGGTAAGGACCCGGCCGTACCACTCCCGCGAGCCAAAGACGATGGAGTACCTTAAACTGTAAACGGGAATCCCGTGCTCCCGCTGGTAGTAGTCGGCGTAGAGTTCCGCCGAAAGCTTGCTGGCGCCGTAGGGCCAGTTTGGCTTCAACGGATGGGATTCGGCCTCCGGCACAGACTGAGCCTGGCCGTATACGCACGCCGACGACGCGTTGATCACCGCCTCAACGCCCTGCTCGATGCAGGCCTGCAGGACGTTGACGGTGCCTGCGGTATTGATGGTCAGGTCATGCACCGGATGGTCGATGCATTTTATGATTTCGAGCTGCGCCGCCTGATGGGAAACAATTTGATGTCCCGCAATCGCGTTGGACAGTGCCTCGAAATCGAGAATGTCCCCTTCGACAATCCTGACGTCGGCCTGCACTTCCTTCAGGTTTTCGCGGTAGCCGGAGGAAAAATCATCGTAAACGGTGACGCGAGCGCCCTGGCGCACCAGATCTTCGACCACATGGGAGCCGATGAATCCAGCGCCTCCCGTCACCAGAATCCGGAGGTTGTTCAAATCAGGCATTGCCTTGAGGTTCCCTGCCGTCGGCCACAAAAAATTCCTGCCAAGTCCGGAGCATCAGGAGATCGAAGACCAGTCCCCGGGAAGGGTCCGGGATCGGCTGGCCCTGGTAAAGCTGAAGCAGCAGGAGCGGAAGGTTCAATCCTGCCTTGACCGTCAGCGGCAGGCTGGCCGGAAATTTCGGATTGATTTCAATCAAGAAGATCTCCTCTCCCCTGCGAATGCACTGGATGTTGACGCGCGGAGTCAGATCAAACAGACGGGAGACCTTTCGGGCATATTCCACCAGAAGGGGATCCCCCACCGTCCTGCCCTTCACCTGCATGCCCGCCTTGACCTCAATTCGAACTTTGGGCAGAGCGCAGATGAGCTCTCCCTTGAGATCCGTCAAAACATCTATGGTGTACTCGGCCCCCTCCACAAAATCCTGGATGATGGCATCCGGCACGTAGCTGGAGAAGAACGCGAGCTCTTTCTTGTTCTCGATCCGGTAGACATTGGCCGACCCGCGGCCTCTTGACGGCTTAATCAGGAGCGGAAAAGACGCCTCTTCCAGTTCCGGCGCTCCCGGCAAATAAGTCCGCGGAGTGAGCAAGCCGAGCTCCTGGCAGCGCTTGAAGAACGCGTACTTATCCTTGGTAATCCTCACCGTTTCCGCGGTATTGCCGATTACGGTCACACCGTGGCTCTTGAAGAATGCAGCCTGCTCGGCAAAGACAGGAAGCTCCTCATCTATGATCGGGAAAACATACCCGGCCCCGCGAGAACGGCAGATCTCGAGAACCCTGGGAACAAACTCAGGAGCATCGGCCCTGGGCACGACGAAATTCTCATGGGCCAGCCTGAAACCCACCGACCGCGGGTTCATGTCGGCGGCCAACAGCGTCAGGCGACCATCGGCTCGAAGAGCCTGAAGCACGGCAAAGCCCGGAACCGAGCCGGCGCTCATGACCAGAACACTGGGGGGGGGGCTAGCGGGCATGTGAAGCCGCCGGAGACTCAACAGGTTCAGCCGCACTGCCATTTTGAATCGATCTTTCGATTGCCTTGAGAATTCGTATGATTCCGACGGCGTGCCTTCCATCCGTCAACGGGGTTTGGCCCAAGGCAACGCACTTCAGAAAGTGCGCACACAGGTTTTTCAGCGGCTCGCTGGCTTCAATCTTGGGAGACCTGATGGCGCCGTCTCTCATGAGAAGCTTGAATTCTCCAAAGCTGTCCACTTCCGCCTGCACCGGAACCACACCCTTTTCAAAGATGCGTATCGGCTCGAGTGAATCGAGGTCGTCAAATACGATCCGCTGATTGCTCCCAACCACGGTGACACGCCGGACCTTGTTGGGGTCCGCCCAGCTTACGTGAATGTTGCAGAGCACGTTGTTGGGGTAGTGCAGGGTGATGAAAGCTACATCTTCACGCGCATTTCCCAGAAATCGGGCGCCGACGGCGCTGACGCTCACCGGTTCATCCCCCAGTACAAAATTCGCAATTGAGATGTCATGGGTGGCCAGGTCCCACACCGCGTTGACGTCCTTGCGAATCGGACCCAGGTTGGTGCGAGTGGCGTGGATATAGTAGGCTTTGCCGAATTCGGCGCTCTCCACATAGTGTTTCAACGCTGTCACGCCGGCGTTGAACAGGAAGGTGTGGCCGACCATCAGGACGCATTTCCGCGCCTGGGCGAGCGCTACCAGCGCCTCCGCCTCACCCACTTCCAGCGTGATTGGCTTTTCAACCAGCAGATGTTTCCCAGCCTCGAGAACCTGACAAGCCACCGCATAGTGCGTCGCGGCGGGAGTGGCGACCACCACGGCATCCGCTTCGGCCAGCAACGCACCCATTTCCCGGTAAGCTCTGATCGCGGGAAATCGTTCCAGAGCCATGGCCACGCGGGGGGCGTCCGGCTCCAACAGTCCGATCAACTGCGATTCGCGGATTTCACTGAAGACCCTCAGATAGTTCATCCCCCAGTGGCCGCACCCGATGACGCCGATCTTTAGCTTCTGGCTAGAATCCACCCGTTTCTCCACGGAAGAATTTCAGGAAAAAAGACAACTTTTTCCCTTCCTCAATGTCTCGCTCTAAGAAAAACAACAGAAAGATGTTCGAAAAAACCGTCTTAATGCGGGGTAGCGGCAGAGCTGAGCTTAAGGTTGTCGAGCGCAAAATCCTTCAGGTGACCTACAACTTTCCATGCTGCCCGCCCCAGGAACTTGATGTCATCCAGGCTTCGCACCGATATCACCTTGCGCGCGATGTATTGCGGACTCATAAATGACTTGTACAACTGCTGGGATAGCTGCAGAACATCTTCGGTGGTCAGTTGGCTTACCATCACTTGTTCGCGCATGTCGTAGCGATCCCAGTCCTCATGCAGCAGCCAGCCGTTCTCTCTGCACTGCTTGAACAACTGCGTTCCCGGATAAGGGATCGTGATGGTGGCCTGAAGGGTATCGATCCATCCGCGCTGGAACAGATCCTTGCATAAATCGATGGTCTGCTGGGCCTGCGCCTTGGTTTCCCATGGATAGCCGACCATGCAGGTAACGTGGGGTTCCAGGCCCGCTCTTTTCGCCATGCGCATTGCGTCGCGGATATCCTGAACCGTGTTTCCCTTGTTGAGCCTTTCCAGCGTCCGGTCATTGCCCGACTCCACCCCGTAAAGAATGAAGCGGAAACCGGCCCGTCCCATCAAATTGTACTGCTCCTGATTTAACGCTCCCGGCTTCATATTGCAGCCGAATTTGAGCTTCTTGTTGTACCCGCGCGCGATCATCGCTTCGCAGAATTTCTGCAGAAACGCTCCACCCGGGAAAGTGCCGGTATCGTCAAAGATTTCCTTGACACCGTACTTGTGGATCAGTACTTCCACTTCTTCCAAAAGCTGGTCGGCAGTCATGACCTGAAACTTGGGAAAGATCGTCGTCCAGGAGCAGAAAGTGCAGCCGCCATCCTTGCGCCACCAGCAGTCCCGGCCCGCCATGGTGTAGGTTCCCGGCAAGTACTTGTAATTCCCGTTATGATACGCGTAGAGCCGCCACTTAGTGAGGTCACGGTCCAGCATTGGGATTTCGTGGAGACTCCCTTTTTGTTCGAAATGCCCGGTTGACTTAAAGCCGTTGCCGTCGCGATAGAAGACCCCGGCCGCGAGCGCCTCGCCTCCGGAAATGTTTCCGGCAAGATTCAGCAGCGAAAGATCATAGTTGCCGCCTGTTATCACATAGTCCACCCCGGAGTTTTCCATCGACTCCTCAGGAAAACCGGTGACGTGATCCCCCATCAGCACCGTAATGATGTCCGGGCGCAGCTCTTTGATGCGGTTGATGATGCGCCAGTGTGTGCGGATGACGGGCGTCTTGGATTCAATCGCAATCAAATCGACATCCGAGTGTTGCAGCTCCTCCAGCCAGGGGCGCAGCCTCTTTTTTTCCGCGATCGCGTCGTCCCACACCACTTCGTATCCGCTCCGCTTCAGGAGAGTGGCCGCATAGGCGGGCACCATGGGATAGATGTAGGTGGGAGCATTAAAGTACTGAAACTGCCGATTTTGAGCCAGAAGCGGAGTCCCCTTGGGAGAATCAATTGGCGGATAGGAAATCGCAATTTTCATAGGGTATTACCCGCGCCGACCCGGACGCGACAGAGCTTGCCTGAACATACTAACCGCTGGCCAGTGCCCTGCGCAATAGTTTTCTCTGACGACTCCGACGATCTCTCTGTAACGCTCTCTGTTGCAATACCGCGCTTCATCGAACCAGCCTTCGAGTAAGCAAACCCTTTATGAAATAGAGCCCGTAGCAAAAGTGCGTCGTGAAGATCCCTGCCCCACTCAGCAGCCCAAGCGCGAGGCTCCTGGTTCGGGCGGAAACAGCCGCCACTGAGACGATCAGCAGCGCTCCATAAGCCGTCACCAGCATCAGTGGAAGTCTGAGCAGCGGGCTGCTGCTGAAAACTGCAGGCAACGCCGCCAGCAGGGTGATGGTGAAAGCCGAAGGGAGGAAGTAGCTGGCTCGGAGTGACGTATCAGGGTAAACCTTGGCAAAAAATCCCCGGTGCAGGGCATAATTGGTTATCTGCCTGAGGTGAGGCAGGAAGAGCTCCCGGCGGTGGTGCCATACGAAAACATTCGGATCATAAATGATCTTTAGCCCCAGTTCCTTGGTCACCGCCAGGCAGAGCTTGGTGTCTTCCCCCGGCCAAAAAGTTGAATCAAACCCCCCCGCCTTTTCAAATACGTCCCTGCGAATGAGGAAGTTGACCGAAGGGTAGTCGTCCACCTCGCGTTTTCGCTGGGGCACATAACGATATGCAAACACCCCTCCTCCAAGCCAGGTGGAAAAGACTTCGCCCGAGGCCTTCTGCCAGAGGTTGTCATCGACAGGGGTGACGGCCGGCCCTCCGACAGCCCCTACGCCGGGGTCCTCAAAGTGAAGCAAGGCATGATCGAGCCAGTCAGCCGTCGGATAAGCGTCGTCGTCGAGAAACGCCAGAACCTGAGCATCGGAAAACCGGAGAGCCATATCCCTCTTTTCGGCGGGACCGACGGCGCCAGTGGGCAAGATCTTGACCCGGCCGCCGCCAGGGAAGAACTCGCCTGTTTCGGCAGCGTCCGGCAGAATCAGAACTTCAAAATTGCCGTAGTTGAGGTTCAAAATGTGAGGGACAGACTCCCTCACGTAGGCGTTGATCTTTCTAACGGGAATAATGATCGCGACTTGCGGCGATCGCAGCGGATCGAGTTGCATGGACTATTCTCACCAGCAGCAAGACACAGGCCATGAGGCCCGTAACCGTCATGTAGAAAAGGACATCGGGAATGTTCCGACTCCAGAAGTAGAGGCTCCCAACCTGAAACAAGGAGACGAATGCAAGAACCTTGTAGGTATCCTGGATGTCACGGGCCAGGCAATAATTTACCGATAAGGTCATGATGGCAAAACAGACCATAGCCAGTCCGTAAGGTCCGAGGAAGGCGGCTCCCCCCTGGTATTGGCCCCCCAGAAACAGACGCAGCAAAGGCTCCGGAAAAGCATAAAAAAAGATAACGCCGGCCAGCGAGATGCCGGCTGTCAGCACGGTCGAGAAAACAAACAAGCGGAAGGACTCGGCGCGCTCTGCGCCCGAAACCTTGGGGAGCAACACCTGCGCCACGGCCGCCGGCAGGTACAGAATGGTTCGTCCCAGAACACACACGCCGGCGTAGATCCCGGCCTGCTCGGGATTGAACCGGTGTTTGACCAGCACCATGTCGATGAAAGTGATCAGAGTGAGAAAGAAGAGCGTTGCCGATGTGGACGAGAACTGCAGGCTCTCGGGCTTCTCCCCGTTCTCGTCCGGGTAGGGCCGGAGAAGGCTGCGGATCAACAGGAAAGAGAGGATAAATACCGCCGCCGTGGCGAGGATCGCCGCCGAGAGCGCTCCCACCAGCGCCGCACCCGCCCAAACCAGGAGGACCGCCGCCACGAGCCGAATTCCGCCCAGAATCGTCCCGAGTCCTGCATACACGGCAAAGCGCTGAAGACCCTGATAAAAGCCGATGTTGAGCGCCGCCAGAAGGGACCAGAACACCAGAACGGCAAACAACATGAGCGGCCAGAACTGCTCCAGGTTCAGGAACCGCTGCAGCGGAGAAAACATCAGGACCACCGTGGCGGCGGCGGCTCCGGAAAAGAACGCCGTCTTTTTCAGCACCGAGTAATAGAGGGCCCGAATCTGCCCCCAGGACTCTCGACGCGCCATGCGAGCAATGTGTTTGGCCTTGACCAGCGTGATGGTGGCGGCCGGAACCGAAATGATGATCGTCAACGACAGAATGGCATTCAGCGCGCCGAAATCGGCCAGCGTTAAAAGCCTCCCCATGGCAAACTGGTAAAGGTAGTTGGCCACATTCCCCAACATTCCGACAACCAGGACCACGGCGCTGGAACGAAGCAGATCCCGCCGCTCGGTGTTCAGCAGCGTGCGTCCCCACCTCAGTACCAGCGAGGTCATATTAATGTTTCAATTCCACGGCGACAGGCTTGATCCCGGAACGCTGGTTCAGAAGCAGCGCCATCCAGCATCCGACTCCGTAGGCGATGTGCGTCGACACAATCCCACTCCCGATTGCCAGGATCATTCCAGGTCGGAGACTTGAGAAGGATTCCAAAGCCACCAGCACCAGGTAAACTGCGATCGCCGCCAGGAAAACTTTTGCAAAAAGAGGACTGAGCAACGCCATGGGAAGACCCACTGCCAGAAAAAGCACCAGCAGCGCAGGCAGAACAAAGACCGTCTCCGGCCACCGGAACAGCGAAGCTGGATTCAACCTTATATACTGGCCGCGAGTGTGACCCCAGGTGAAAATCGTCGAGAAGTAGGGGACAAACAGAGGCGCAAACCTGCGGTGCACAACCACCTCCGGATCATAGACAACGCGTTTGCGCCCTTTCTGGATGTAATGACCCAGCCACGTCTCTACACCGGTATCGAGGCGATTTCGCCTCAACGCCGAGACCAGGTCTTCTTTTTTCATGATCAGGTTCTCAAGGGTAATCGTATTGACGTAGCGATGGAGAGACTGCATATAGCGATATCTAAATCCGCCGCAACCCATTAATGAACTCAAGACCTCCCGCACCGCCTCGCTCCAGAAATCGCCCGCCTGCGGCAGGATCGGCCCGGACACGGCGACGATGTCAGCCGAACCCAGGTTCCTGGAGGCTTTCTCAAGCCAGAATCTGTCGGGTACTGCTCCCGGCCTCACGAATGCCAGCGCCTCTGTGGGCAGTCCTTCGATGATTTCCAGAAGGGACGCCCGTCGCGCGTCCAGTGGTACATAGAGGATCCGGTCCGACTCCAAACGCGGGGGATCGGTTCCACAGGCGATCACGGTGAAACTACCGAATTGGATATCCAGACACCCGCGCAGCGTTTCTTCGACTTCCGGAGAGTACCGGTCGTATGGAACGATCACCGATACGGTCGGGTACGAACCCTCTCTGAGGAACTTCAGGTCATAGTATTTCAAAATATGCATCCGATAAAAAATCGCCAGGGTATCGAGCAGCGTGCTCCAGAGCGTGTCATAAGTAACGCGTCCCCATCGAACCGTTCTCCTGAACTCCAGCTCGATCGGCGCCTCGATGATCTTGTAGTTCAGCCGGTGGATGTTGGCCAGCAACTCAACGTCCAGTGCGAAGCGCTTGCAGAGAATCTTGTAAAAAACCTCTTCCAGCACCCGGCGCCGGAACACTTTCAGCCCTACCTGCGTGTCCCGGAGCGGAAGGCCGAACAAAAGCCAGAGGATAAAATGGTAGGTCTTGCTGATAAGTCTCCGGCGCAGCGGGTAGGAAACGCGAGACTCGGGGTGGCGCTTGGACCCGATGACCACATCAGCGTCCTGCTCCTGCATGAGCTGAAAGAACTTTCCCAGCACGCGCGGGTGCAGGTCAAGATCCGCGTCCAGGAATACAACGTAGTCTCCATCAGCGGCCTGGAAGGCGCAACGGAGCGCAAATCCCTTGCCCTCGTTCTGCCGGTAGTGAAGGACCCGGATGTGCGGGTCCCGCTCGGCCACCGCCTTTAGCTTTGCCAGAGTTCCGTCCTGGCTGCCATCGTCGACGCAGATCACTTCATAGCTTTCGGAAAACTCGGCGAAAAAGGCGCTGATCTCGCGCAAGTTCTCCCGGATGGATCCTGCCTCGTTGAAACAGGGAATCAGGACACTGATCTTTCCTTGAATCGGGGCAAGCATGGTGTTTCAACTGCCTTTCAATCTCAGTCTGCGGATGAATCCATAATCAATCCGAATTCTCACTCCAGGATCGATCGGAATAGTACTCGATGACCCGCCGGATCATGTCGTCCAGCTGCACCCGGGGTTCCCACTCGATGTAAGCGCGGATCTTGGAAATGTCGGGAACCCGGCGCGGCATGTCCTCGAAACCTTCGCCGTAGACCTGGTCATAGGGCAGGCGCTGGATCTCTGAATCGCTGCCGGACGCGAGCTTGACTCGACGCGCCAGATCCTCGATGCTCACTTCGACGCCGTTTCCGACATTAAAAATCTGTCCCACGGCCCGCTCGCAGGATGCCAGTTGCACCAGGGCGTTCACCACATCCCCGACGTAGCTGAATGACCGCGTCTGCCTGCCGTCGCCATAAACGGTAATCGGTTTTCCAGCCAACGCCTGCTTTACAAAGTTAGGGAGGACCATCCCATAGCGACCCGTCTGACGCGGCCCCACGGTATTGAAGAGGCGCACGACCACCACAGGCAGCCGTTTCTCCTTCCAGTACGCGATCGTCAGAAACTCGTCCAGGGCCTTGGAACAGGCATAGGCCCATCGGCCTTTCACCGTGGGGCCGAGCACCAGATCATCATCCTCCGAAAAAGGCACCTTGGTGGCTTTGCCGTACACTTCAGACGTGGATGCCAGCAGCACTTTCTTTTTCTTCTTGTGGGCCAGCTCCAGAACCACCTCGGTGCCGCGCACATTGGTTTCGATGGTCCGAACCGGACTTTCCACGATCAGCCGCACCCCGACTGCCGCCGCCAGGTGGTAAATCACGTCGCACTGATCCACCAGTTCCGCCAGAATCGGGACGTTCAGGACGGAATCAATTGTATAGTCGAACCGCGGAGTTCCGCCCGCGGTCGATGGATCGCCGCCACGGCCGGTGCCCACGGTCCCGCCGGAGCGGGGATACCGGGCTTTCAAGTGCTGCACATTCTCGATGGAACCGGTGGACAGGTCATCGATGATGGCCACGCCGTGCCCCTGGCTCAGCAGAGCTTCGGCCAGATGACTGCCGATGAAACCGGCGCCGCCGGTGATGAGAACCCGCATAAAAACTTCAACCTCGCGTCATAAATAAGGGGCTATTGTGCACCAAAGCGCTGCCGGTGTCGAATCACCCCGGGGGGAAAACCCCGCGCATCCTTGAGATTGCGGGAAGATTGCGGGCGGGTTTTGAGCCCTCACCCAAGCTTTCACTAGCGCTTCACGCTGACCAGGGCGGTCAGCATTCAGCCGTCAGCCCGTCAGCGGTCAGCCGACAACATTCGCCAGCAGAAGCTGACCGCCGAATGCTGAATGCTGATCGCCCAGTCCAGTTGTTTATTGGACACGACACTAGCGCTTCGCGCTGGGAAGCGGTACTGAAGCGGGCCGGTCCAAGACGAGTTCCAGGGTTGTGCCTCTTTTCAACACCTGGTCCTTGCCTCCTTCGGCCAGGCTCCCGATAATGCCGGCGATAATGCCGATGCCGGCGCCGATCGCGGCGCCCTGCCTGCCATCGACCGCCGCGCCAACCGCCGCTCCTGCTCCCGCAGCGCCGACTACAGTCGTCTTGCGCAGGCCAGACACCTTCCGACCTACATCTCCTTCATCGGACGGATTCAGTGCTTCTCCGCCTGCCGCCACCGGAGACGCGCTAATGTCAAACGCATGGCCGGAAGGAAGCTCCACAGTGTGAAAGTGCAGCGCCAGCTCGGCGCGACCCCGGAGACGACCCGCCCGGCTCGCCCGTACAATCGATCCACGCAAGACACTTCCTTTTGGAATTGCCAGGTTGTCCTCGATCCAGAAGTCATGGCTCAACACTGCCTCAAACTCCTCGCCTTTGGTGGCCGTCCGGGTTGAGATTTCCCGTGAAAGCCGCACTTTCAAGTGGGCTCCCTTCTCAATTTCGATCGTCTGACAAAGGAGCCAGCCGCTGGAAAGCTGGAACAACAGCACCAGCGGGCCCCCCCATCGCCAGGCGCGGGTCCCCGCCCCAAGACTGCGACCCCCTTTTTTCTGTCGCAGACGGGAATATTTGTGTGCCCCAGGATTCACAAGATTCACTTCCACTGGCCCCAAGTATACCGCAGCATTCACTTGGATGGTTGCCGGAACGGAAAGGTTCGCAAAATTGCAGCACGCAATCTTGATCTTGAAACCGCTCGGGCAAAACCTGTAACTTTCTAGCAGCATGACCCAGGTTCATTTCACAGTGGATAAGGACTGCGGCCTTTCGTTGTACGAGCAGGTCAAAGGACAACTGCTTTCCGGCCTTTACACGGGAAAGCTCAAACCGGGCGACCGCCTTCCCTCCGTGCGCGAGATGTCGCGCCATACCGGCATTAACCTGAAATCCGCGCAGCGGATTTATCAGAAGCTCTCCCTGGAGCATTGTGTCGAAATTCACAGGGGAAGCGGGGTATTTGTCCGCGAGCGGGATCAGCAGACTTATGACCGCATGCGACGCAAGGCAATTCACAAGCTGATCTCCGATGCGCTGGAAAAAGCCCGCGGTCTCGGACTGACGCCGGAAAAGCTGCAGCAGTTGATTGAGAACCTCAGTACCGGCAGAAACCTCCGCCGTATCGTGCTCACCGTGGTTGACCACGAAGAAGAGGCCAATATCTTCTCCAACGAGATTCGGGAGCGCGTCGCGCCGGCCGAGGTCTATGCCCTCTGCCTGGAAAAGAGGCAGAACGGCGTGGACCCCGCCGCTCTGGAAAAGTCAGAGTATGTTCTCACTACTAGCTGGCATCTCGATGCGGTTCAGGAGCTGGTCCGCCGGTATGGAAAACCGGTCCTTGAGATCCGGCCCAACCCGCTGATCTCAGCCGAGATCCTGGAAGCGGCGCGCACCCGGAATGTGGCGCTGGTTGTCAAAGATGAGCACACCATGCATGCAAGCTGGGACATGCACATGACAATTTTTCACCCCTCCACGGACAGGAAGTTCTTCATCTGTCCCTTGAGTCGGAAGGAAATGATTCGGAAGATTCTGAAGGAAGCGCAGGCAATTTATGTCACTCCAGCCTGCTGGGATGAAATGCGCAAGATCACTCCTTTGCATGTTGAACTGAAAACCTACCAGAGTTTCATCTCTGACGAGACGATTGCAACGCTGCGGGAAATCCAACTGTATGACTGATCGCAGGTAGCCGTTTCATAGACTTGGAGGCCAGGCTGCGATGACGCACGCTGCCGGGACGGAACTGCGAGACATTTCAAAGATTGAAACGCACCTGCATCTGGAAGGTTCTCTGACCGAGCAGCGCCTGGTTGCCCTTGCCAGCAAACATCAGAGTTCTCTGCTGGAGAAAGGTCCGGACGCGGCCGCCCAGTTGTACAACTTCGAAACCTTCACCGGCTTTCTCAACGCCTACAAGGTCTGCTGCGAACACCTTAAAACGCCGGAAGATTACCGGCAACTTACCGCGGAGCTGTTGCAGCGGCTGGCGGACCAGCACTGCGTTTATGCCGAGATTCTTTTTACTCCCTCCATCTGCCCTCGTTTCGGTCTCCCAGCCCGGGAAGTGATAGAAGCGGTGCTGGAGACCGGCCGCGAAGGGCAGCCTCGCGGAATCCAGGTGCGATGGATTTTTGACACAGTGCGGCAGTGGGGCGCCGATCCCTGTTGGCAGACTCTGGAATGGGCCCTGCAATACCGGGACCACGGCGTGGTGGGACTCTGCATCGGCGGCGACGAAGCGAGCCAGCCGGCCCGCGTCTTCCGCGACGTCTTTGAATCGGCGGAAAAGGCGGGCCTGCACCGCTCCGCGCACGCCGGGGAGATCTGCGACGCCCGCAGCGTCTGGCATGCCATCGAAGAACTTCGTGCGGAACGCATCGGCCATGGCGTTCATGCGCTTGAGGATCCACTGCTGGTGGACTATCTGATCCGCCACAGTCTGCCCCTGGAGATCAGCATCACCAGCAATTTTCGAACCGGCGCCGTCGACAAGGATTGCGTACATCCTATCCTTGAGATCAACCGGCGCGGCATCCCGTTCACGTTGAACAGCGATGATCCGGGCTTGTTCCGGACCTCGCTACAGCGTGAATGGGAACTCGCGGCGGGGATATTGGGATGGTTTCCAGAACAGTTTGTCGAACTGGTGCGGCGCACCTTGCGCTATACATTCCTCACCGAGGACGAGCGTGAGCAGATCCGGGCCATACTCGGAGACGGCTGAAACTTCCCGCGCTCCCGGACGGAGGCAGCGGCTGAACCGCCGCATGTTTTCATGGTTTCAAGCTACAATAAGTGCAGGATGAATCCCTTAAGTCCAGGCCAAGACATCGGACATCCAAGCTGGGACCGCAAGAGGGCGGACCTCTCGAGGTCGCGACTTCCGCTTGCTGAGATCCGTTTCCCGGATTTTTCACGGCGGCACCCTCGGCACGCGGCATCCCCCCGGCGGCCGCGGGTCAGGCGCGCCCTTTCATGCATGGCTTTGAACGCAATTCTTCTCTGCGTCGCATCGGCTCAGGACGCGGGCCGTTCCGACCGCGGGACCGGCAAGGACAAAAGTCCGCCGGGCAGCTCGGAACAGAGCCGGTTTGAGCAGCTCGTGGCCCAGTGGATGGAAGATTCCCTGCGGCTTGACCCGGTTCAGGCGACCATTCTGGGAATCCACAAGTATGACGATCAACTCGGTGATTTCTCGGCGGAGGGCTTCCGCACCCGCTCCGAACTGGCCAAAAGACACCTGAGCGCTCTGGAGAGTATCCCGGTGGCTTCGCTGTCACCGTCAGCTCAGGCCGACTACCGGGTGTTGCAAGGACATTTGAAAGTCGCGGTCAAGGACCTGGACCAGATTCAGTCCTGGAAGAGAATGCCTTCGCTCTATTCGGATATCCCCACCAGGATCGTTTTCCTGATGGCGTCCCGGGAGTATGCGCCGCTTGAGGACCGTCTGAAGAACATCATCGCCCGCATGCGACAGATTCCGGAAGTGCTGGAGGCCGCCAGACGCAACCTGAACGACCCGCCCCGGATCTGGACTGAAATTGCTATTGATTCCACCGGTGGGAGCATTGAATTCTTTGACCGCACTGTCCCGGTTCTTGCCGGCGCCATCCCCCCGCTGCAGCAGAGCCTTGCTCTTGAAAGCCGGCGCGCAGCCGACGCCTTTCGCGAACATTTGAAATTCCTCAAGGAAGACCTGCTGCCGCGATCCGGGGGAGACTTCAAAGCTGGAAAAGAGAACTTTGAGTACTATCTTAAGAACAACTACTTGCTGGAAGAGAGCAGCGACCAGCTGCTGGCATTGGGGCGCATGGTTTTTGACCGGACCAGAAAACAGGTCATCGACGTGGCGAAGCTGGTCGATTCCGGCAAGGACTGGAAAGAGGTGCTGGACGGCGTCAAGCGACATCATCCATCCGCCTCCACGTTGATGGATGAATACCGCAGGGAAGTCGCGCGGGCCCGAGCTTTCCTGCTGAAGAAAGACCTGGTCGCTATTCCCGCGGACGAAAAGCTTCAGATTATCGAGACACCCGTTTTCCAGCGCGGAACGGTTCCTTACGCCCAGTATTACAGTCCCGCGCCCTATGAAAAAGATCAGACCGGATACTTTACCGTTACTCCTGTGGACACCGGCCGGCCGCCGCAAGAGCAGGAAGCGCAACTGAGCGGTCATAGTCACGGCGATATCGTCAATACGGCTGTCCACGAGGCATACCCCGGTCATCATTTGCAGTTTCTTTACTCCAATCGAAGTGAATCGACGATCAAGAAAATATTAGCGAGCTCTATCTTCTCGGAAGGATGGGGACTTTATTCGGAGGAACTGCTTTCCGAGAGCGGCTATTACTCTCCGGAGGAAAGACTCATCCAGTTGCAGTGGACGCTGGTGCGGGCGGCCCGAGTCCTGATTGACGTCGGACTGCACACGGGCAGCATGTCTTTCGACGATGCAGTCGCCTTTCTGACAGACGAAGTGCGGCTGGACAAAGCCGGGGCAACCGCGGAAGTCAGGCGCTACACCATGAATCCCACACAGCCTCTCAGCTATCTCGTGGGGCGCGAGTTGATCTTCCGGATTCGGGATGACTACGCCCGAAAACAGGGAAAGAAATACAAGCTCAAGAACTTCCACGCTGAACTGCTCGGCAGCGGCGCGATCCCGCCTCCGTTGATTCGGGAGCTGATGCAGCGGAAGGGACTGCTGGAAAGGTGAGCCGCAAATGAACGCGAATGAACGCGAATGTTGTCGGCCGCTGGTGTTTCTTGCCGCTCGCCGCGAATGAACGCGAATGTTGTTGGGCGCTGGTGTTTCTTGCCGCTCGCCGCGAATGAACGCGATTCTTGTCGGCCACTGATTTCTTGCCGTTTGCCGGGCCGGGAAGGGACGCGAATGAACGCGCACCTCTGCCGATGCACCGGCTCGGTCAGCCCCGCCTCTTGACTCGAGAGGCGCAGGAGGCACGTAGAATGCGCCCACCTGCATCGGTAGAGATGCGCGTTCATTTGCGTTCATTTGCGGCCCTTGTCAGTCTGACGAAGTATTCCTGATTCCCTTCAGCGCCCAGAATCGGGCAAGGAAAGACTTGGGGATCGACAAAGCCTGCCCGGAACCCGGCCTCGACGACACGCTGCACCACGCTTCTCCCTTCTTCCGGATTCTGGACCAGCCCGCCCCGAGCGATCCGATCCGGGGGCAACTCGAACTGCGGCTTGACCAGAAGCAGCAGCAGCGAGTCGGCTTCTCTTTTGGCCTGAAAGCCGGCGGCGATCGCGGGCACAATCCGTCGCAAGGAAATGAATGATACATCGACCGTCATCAAGAAGAAGGACCGGGGAAGGTCATCGGGATTCAAATACCGCACATTGAATTGATCGCGTAGGCTAACACGGGGGTCGGTGGCCAGACGCCAGGCAATCTGGCCGCGACCAACGTCAAATGCGTAAACATGGCAGGCGCCATTTTGCAGAAGGCAGTCCACGAATCCTCCGGTCGAAGACCCGAGGTCGACGCATACGCGGTCCCGCACCGGGATCTGGAAGAACTCCAAAGCGCGTTGGAGCTTCTCGCCGCCGCGGCTGACAAACCGGGGCGACCTGCGCACTTCAATCGCCGCTGTGGATGAGACGAGCGTCCCCGGCTTCTCAATTTTGTTGGAACCAACAAAGACGCGCCCGGCCAGAATCAGGGCGTGGGCCTTTTGACGATTTTCAGCGAATCCGCTCTCGACGAGTAACTGGTCAAGTCGAGCTTTCGATTTCGGCATTCATCCAGGAAGATTTTGACGCGATGGTAGATTCCGTCGGCATCAAGCCCATACTTGGCGTACAGCAGATCGGGCGGGCCGTGGGGAATAATGCGGTCGGGCACGGCAATGCGCAGGATCTTGATGTCAAAGAGGCGCCGGTCGGCCAGCATTTCCAGTACGGAACTGGCAAAGCCTCCGTGCTCGCTGTGATCCTCCAGCATCACCAGCAGTCCCGTTCGCGCTGCCGCCGACAGGATCAAAGCCTCATCCAGCGGCTTCACAAAGCGCGCGTTAATAACCCCGGCTTCAACCCCGTCCTTATGCAGCATTTCGGCCGCCGTCAATGCCGGATGGACCATGCTGCCCAGAGCGACCAGCGCCAGGTCCCGCCCCTCCCGCAACTGCTCTCCTTTGCCGATTTCCAGCGCATGGAGTTCTTCATCCAGCGTGACGCCCAAGCCACTGCCGCGCGGGTAACGAACGGCCGCAGGATGGGGACATTCAATGCAGGTCTTCAGCATATGCTGCAGTTCGTTCTCGTCCTTGGGCGCCATGACATGCATGTGAGGCAGAGTCCGCAGGTATGCCAGATCATAAATTCCATGGTGTGTTGTTCCGTCCTGCCCCACCAGGCCTGCGCGATCCAGGGCGAAAGTGACCGGCAAATCCATCAGGCAGACGTCATGCACGATCTGATCATAGGCGCGCTGCAGGAAGGTTGAGTAAATCGCCGCCACGGGCTTGAGGCCTTCCAGAGCCATCCCGGCGCAAAACGTCACGCCGTGCTGCTCGGCGATGCCCACGTCATAGAACCGGTCCGGGAAGGCCTGCTGGAACTTGTCGAGCCCCGTCCCGTCGGGCATGGCGGCGGTGATGC
>JACQGG010000038.1 GCA_016199665.1 Acidobacteriota bacterium
CGGCAGCGGTCGCCAGAGTGAGCAGTAGAATGAGAGCGACCCCCGGAGCGAAAAGCCGGGAGTTCCCCCCCGGGTCAGAAACTGGCTTCCTTGGAGTGGACTTGGGGCTCACTGGCGGCCTCTTTGCAGGTCGACTTTCGCCCTGCGCCCTTTTGACCGGCCGGATTACGGTTTCGGTTTTGGCGGAGGCAGGACGGTGGCGGTTACCACGGATTGGAATCCGGTGCGATTATGACTTCCATCGCAAAACGGCTTGTTGGCGGAATTTCCACAACGGCACAGCGCGATTGTGGTACGGCCGGCCAGATCATAGCTGTCGCCTTTGCCGTCCTTGATTACAAAACTTCCGGTAATGCGGAGCGGTCCATTGTTGTTGCAGACAACTTCAGCCTGTTCATTCATTGCAGGTACCTCCATCAATGCAGGTTATCTGTAAACGGTCATGAATCGCAAGTCTGACAGTGGGAAATCGTCCCGCGAGGCAGCGCTCAGCGGTCAGCCGTCAGCCATCAGCGGTCAGCCGTCGGCCCGGCCGTCAACATTCGGCAGCAGAAGCCTGAGCGCTGAATGCTGACCGCTGACGGCCGACGGCTGACCGCCCGGTCCAGTTACTTATTGGACACTACACTAGGATTCACACCGATTTGACTTCTGCATCTACCGGACGTAATCTCAATTTTTCCCAATCACTGTTCGGATGGGAGTCGAGGGCGGCCGGCCTCTAAGCCGCTTCAAGCGAGGTATTGATAAGATGAAGGACGAACAGTCCCCCAGGGTCCAGGCGATCCTGAAGGCCTTAAGCCATGTGCACGATCCTGATTTAGGGCGCAATATCGTCTCGCTCGGTTTTGTCAAAGAAGTTGAAATAGCGGGTGACAAAGCGAACGTCACCATCGAGCTGACCACTCCGGCCTGTCCGGTCAAAGAGAAAATGCGGGGTGAAGCGCAGCGGCTGATTCTGGCCGTTCCCGGAATCCGTGAGGCCAATGTGAACATGACGGCCCAGGTCAGGACCACGATGGGGCCGGGGAATCCCTTGCTGCCGGGCGTCAAGAATGTTGTTGCCGTTGCCAGCGGCAAAGGAGGGGTGGGCAAATCGACGGTCAGCGCGAATCTGGCGCTGGCGCTGCTGCATTCGGGCGCACGCGTGGGACTGCTCGACGCCGATATTTA
The DNA here is from genome assembly GCA_016199665.1 of Acidobacteriota bacterium. GTDB lineage: Bacteria > Acidobacteriota > UBA6911 > JACQSX01 > JACQSX01 > JACQSX01. The sequence goes on from JACQGG010000038.1 coordinate 1,174, forward strand.
CGGGCCCAGTATTCCTACCATTCTGGGGATTACCGGCAAGCCCGCCGTCACCGAGAAGAATCTTCTGATCCCGGTCATCCAGTATGGATTGAAGGTGATCTCAGTCGGTTTCTTCATTAATGAAGATGAGGCGGTGATCTGGCGGGGTCCGATGCTGAGCAAGCTGCTGGACCAGTTTCTCGGGATGGTGGACTGGGGAGAACTGGACTACATGATCATCGATCTGCCTCCCGGCACCGGGGACATTCAGTTGAGCCTGTGCCAGAAGATTCCGCTGGCAGGAGCGGTGATTGTCTCCACTCCCCAGGACGTGGCGGTCCGCGTGGCGCAGAAGGCGATCACCATGTTCCGCAAGCTGAACACGCCGGTGCTCGGTATCATTGAAAACATGAGTTACTTCGTCTGCAGTCATTGCGGCCTGCCGGAGGAGATTTTTGGAACCGGGGGGGCGGAGCGGGCATCGCAGCGCCTCGGGATCCCTTTCCTGGGCAAGATTCCGCTGGCGACATCATTGCGCGCCACATCCGACGCGGGGCGGCCGGAACTGCTGGATCATCTGGAGTCGCCCATTCCCCGGGCCTTTGTCTCCGTCGCTGAAAATCTCGCCGCCCAGCTCAGCATCGCCGCCATGAAAGGGGAACTTATCCAGGAAATCAAAGTCTCCTTTTAGATCGATCGTTAAATCCTGGGAGCGATCAGCTCCTGCCGCGCCTACCAGACGAACTTGAGACCCAACTGGATCTGGCGGTTGTCGGCGACGGTGCTGGTGATCTGCCCCGCGTTTGGAAGAATCGTTGTTCTGTTGCTGAAGACGATAAGCGCCGGCAGGCTGAATTGTGCGCGATTCAGGACATTAAAAACCTCCACGCGGAACTGGATCGTAAAACTCTCAGAGATGCGGGGCACGGAACTCTCTTTGGTCAGTCCCAAATCCAAATTCGCATATCCCGGGCCAATCAGGGTATTTCTGCCCAGGTTTCCGAAAGTCCGGGGCGGGGCGACGACGAAGGCGGCAGGATCGAAATACTGATTCGGGTTGCCGGGGCGAACCGGATTGTTGCTGGCGCCTGCCACCCGGTCCGGGCGCTGCAAAGTCGGGTTGTTCAGGAAGCCGGCGTTGTCGAAATTCAGGTTTACCGTAAACGGGGTTCCGCCGCTAAACGACAGGATTCCGTTGAGCATCCAGCCCCCCAGCAGTGTCTTTCCAACCCCCGACAACTCTTGACCGGTCGGCAACTGGTAAAGCCAGCTCGCAGTGAAGATCTGCCGGACATCGAGCTTGGAGAGGGCCCGTTCCGCCTTGGGGTTGTCAGGGTTCTGAGCATATCCCTGATCGCCGTAATCGCCCAGCCCTGAAAAAGTCGCGGCGGCGCCGTCGTCCATATTCTTGGAGAACGTATAGGAAGCCCGCGCCTGAAAACCGGAGCTGAAGCGGCGGTCCAGTTTTACCTGCAATCCGTTGTAGAAGGATTGCGAATCCGCCTTGCCGTTGGAAAAAGCGCCCCAAGCCGGGTTCCGCCTCCCTGTCCCCGGCGGAATCACCCAGCGCCCATTGACCAAAACAGACGTCGGTTGGTTCTGCCACGTTGGAGCGATCAGGTGAATGCCGCGGTCTCCCAGGTATCCTACTGTGAGGACGGTGTCCGCAAAGAGCTGCCGCGAGAGCGTTAGATTGAATTTCTGTTCATAGGAGTCGGCTAAATTGAAATCGACAAAAAATGGGGAGAGGGCCGAGCTTATTCCCCCTTTGGCAACCTGATCGGCGTAGATTCTCGGGATATCCGGGAACAGTTGCGCCGGCGGATTCAGCAGCCCCATGACGTTGTAAAAGGGAGGAGTCCGCGCGCCCCCGATGCGGTAATAAGGAGGGGTGATCAACTGAAAGAAAATCCCGTAACCGGCGCGCACCACGGTCTTGCCGTCCCCGCGGGGATCCCACGCCAGGCCCACTCGCGGCGCCACGTTCTTCTTGCTCGGGTTCCTCCAGAACGGATCCCCAAGGGTGACGCTCGTGTCGTGAAGCATATCCCGCAGGTTGGAAAGCTTTCCATTCACCTCCTGAGGCACGGTATAGAATTCCCACCGCACGCCGAGGTTCATCGTCAAATGGGACGAAATTCTCCAGTCATCCTGCAAGAAAGTTCCCACCAGCCATTGCCGCCAGCCGCGAATTGCATCGCTGCCCGGGATCATGGCAAGGCTCAACTGGCTGGGGATGCCGCGAAGGAAACTTTCCAGATTGGAAAAGCTGAAGCTGCCGAGACCGCTGGTGTCGTCGTTGTCGTGGATCCTCTCCAGATTGCCTCCAAACTTGAAAGAGTGATTTCCTCGGGTGTAGTAGACGTTGTCGGTGTACTGGAAAAGGTTCTGTACCCCGCCTCTCGGATTTCTTCCCTGAGTTGAAGTTAAGCCGCCCACGCCAATTCCGCCCGTCCCGATCCAGAGCGGCACGCCGGGGCGAAAGGTAACTGAGATCGGATGCAGGGCGGCGGAATCTCCCCGGACCTTGTACCGATTGTAGGCAAACCGTGACACGTTGAGAAGGTTCGAGTTAATCGTCAGGCTGTCTTCCAGGGTGGAGTACTGGTAACGGCTGGTCTGCAGATCGACAAAGTTCGGCAGAGGAAAGGGATTTGTGACTGACGCATCGTCAAAGTTGAAGCGTCCAAAAAAACGATTCCGCTCGGAGAACTCGTGGTCCACCTTCACTGTCCAGTAATCCTCCCTCACGTTGTTGGTACCGGAATTATAGAAAGTTGCAACTCCCCCTCCGATGTTCGGACCGTTGGCGTGTGGATATAATTCCTCGATGATGGGACGAACGCTGGCCGCCACCCCCACATCCCTGAGGCCGCCCCCAGCAGCGGGCAAGAGACCCCGGCGCGCATTTTCGTCGGGGACCAGGCCGACAAACGACAGGCCCTTGCTTTGCCGCAATCCTTCATAGTTGGTGAAGAAAAAGGTTCGATTCCTGACGATGGGTCCGCCAAAACTTGCGCCGAACTGATTTCTCTTGAACTCTGCTTTGTCCGGAATGGCGAAGAAATTGCGCGCGTCCAGATTGTCATTTCGCAGAAATTCAAAAAGTGTCCCATGAACGTTGTTGGTGCCGCTCTTGCTGATCATGTTAAAGACTCCGCCCGCGGACCGGCCGTACTCGGCCGAGAAATTGCTCACTTCCACGCGAAATTCACGAATCGCGTCCACTCCCAGAATTACGCCCGCCACGCTGCCGGGCGCCTGGAAATTCAAGAATCCGTTGATATCCGTACCGTCCAGCATGTAGCCGGTCTGATCGGGTCGCGAGCCGGCAACCGATACGCGCGTGCCAAACCCTTTGTTAGGATCCTGGCCGGTATTGCGCACATTCACCGTGCCGGTTTCCAGCAGCGAGAGCTGGGTGAAATCGCGGCCGTTGAGCGGCAATTCCGTCATCTGCTTAGTGTTGATCACGCCGGAAACAGAGGAAACCGTGGTATCCACCAGAGGCGCCTCTCCTTGTACCGTCACCTGCTCTGCGATCTCGCCCACCTGCAGGCTCAGGTCGATGCTGACTTCCTGCGCCACCGCCAACTGGATCCCCTCGCGGACCGCCTTCTTGAAGCCCGGCAGGGAGGCGGTCACGCGGTAGCTGCCCGCCGGCAAACCTGCGATCCGGTATCGCCCCTGGTCATCCGAGACGCTCTCCTGACTCCGACCGGTCTCGGTGCCTTCCACCGTGATGCTGACACCCGGCAACACGGCCCCTGAAGGATCATGGACGGTCCCGCTGAAGGTGGCGGTCGTCTGGCCCAGCGCCAGGTGGCCGCCCAGCCACAGACTCAGAAGCCCGCCGACATAAAATGATCTTGCAGCAAACCCACGCAACCCTCCGCCCACATCTTTTCTTCTCATGGTTTCACCCTTATAGCCGCAAATCAGTACTCGATCACACCGCCCTGGGCGGCCTGGGTTGCGATTTTCTTCAGGGTCTCCTGGTACCCGGGCTCATCCCGACTTCGGTCGTAGGTGATTTTGCCTCCCACGAGCACTTTCAAAATTGGCAGGTCGGAAATTTTCTCTTCGGGAACGGTCATGTAGTCTCCGCCCAGCACCACCAGGTCGGCCAGTTTTCCCGGCTCGATCGTCCCCATGATCTTCTCATCCCCGTAAAAGGACGCTGCCCAGGCCGTGGCCATTTTCAAGACTTCCTGTCGGGTAACCCTCTCGCTGGGCCCCCAGATCTTTCCGCTGCTTTCGTTCTTTCGGGTGACGAACAGCTCCATGGCTTCCAGGAAGAGGTTCCCTTCATCGAGATACTTCTGCGCGAAGCTGGGGGCCTTTCGGAAAGCGGCGCCGTTGGTGACCTCCATGACCGGCCTCAAGCCGGAGTCGATCACCGTGCGCACCGGAGACATTCCGGCCACCTCGTCCGCTCCGTATCGGGTTGCCAGGTCTTCCACCCCTTTGCCCCGAAACAGGTATTCCGAAGACATCGAAAGTACGGCGTCGTACTGAGCCAGCCGTTTGGCCAAGTCCGCGGGTCTCATCAGGCCGTGCACCATCCCGTAGTGCTTGCCTTTGACAGGCGTTGTCTGGTTGATCTTGTCAAAGACCTCCAGAGCCAGTTCTATTCCCGCATCTCCCTGAATGTGAAAATCGCTGACGTTGTAGCCGTATTTCCCCGCTATCAAGGCATTGTAGTAATCGCTGTATTTTTTCCAGTCCTTTCCTTCCTGCACCATGTCTCTCCACTTGTGCTGCCCGTAGGGGTCGAAAGCCCACCAGGTCTCCGCTTTCTGCATCGGCTTGCGCGTCAGGGGCACGCTGTCAATCGAACTGACGGTGGCGGCGCCGATCTTGAACCATTCGTCCCCGACATCCATCATGTTGCCCAGCCGCTTCGCGTACGCCTCCGGGCGGGGGTTGAGGCGAAAGAACTCGGTACCGACGCGAATCCGCAGCGGCACCTGGCCGCGCCTTTGGGCCTCCCTGAGGATGGAAATGGCCAGCCCGCTCTGGCGAGCGCCCAGCGAAGTCACCCCGATTCGGTTGATGAACTTCAGATGGGTTGCGGTCTTCTGGATCATATTCTCCAGGCGCTGTCCTTCCGGCCAAGGGAGCAGCTCATAGGTCAGCACTCCATAGGCGGCTCCGCCGATCCGGCCCGTGGGCTTTCCCTCATTGTCTCTGAAGATCCCTGTCTCGACGTACTCATCGGACATGTAGTCTTTCAACACGGTAAGAGCTTTGCTGTTGACGTATCCGGTGGTGTTGTCCAGATTGTAAAGCAACGGGTGATCGCCGGAAATCTGATCCAGCATTTTGATATTCACCTGATAGGCGGCATTGGTGCGAATAGAATTGACGAACACCCATTCTCCTGCCGGAGCCTTGTCGACCCACTCCTTGGTTTTCCGCAGGCACTCATCGACGACTTCACAGCGGATGGAGGCGTAATTGGGGAGGTAATAAGGCCCCATGGGCCCGTGAAAGCCTTCTGCGCTTCCTTCCGAGTGGGAATCAATGAATCCGGGCGTGGCTGTTCCTCCCTGCAGGTCGATGCGGACCGTATTGGGGCCCGCCATCTTCTGGATCAGCGCGTTATCGCCCACTGCCAGGATCCTGCCATCCCGCACCGCAACTGCCTGGGCGGTGGTGAACCTGGCGTCCGCCGTCAAGACCTTCCCGTTGTACAAAATCGTGTCCGCGTAGTGCAGAATCTGAGGGGGAACGTCTCCCTGCCCGCGCAGCGGAGTGCCTGGCGGGCCGACCACGAGGACGAGCGCAATTACAGAAAACAAAACAAGCTGAAACCTCCGGGCAAACGGATTCATAACTGCCTCCTGGATGACGCAAAAATTCTATTCGGCAATTCCTTTTTGGGCTTCCCTGTGGCTGAGAGTATAACCCCGTTCGCCAATTCCCGAATACAATCTTTTCTCCGGGATTGTCCCATTTACGATTAGCGATCTGCGATAATCTGCGATTTGCGATCTGCGATTTGCGATTTGCTCATCATGCATCCAACACCGAAAGAAATCACCCGCGCCGGGGAGCACGACGTCAAAATAGTCTGGAACGACGGGCATGAGAGTGTTTTCCCGGCGCGCCCGCTGCGGCTTGCCTGCCCCTGCGCCGCCTGTGTCGAGGAAATGACGGGACGCCGTCTCTTGCAACCGGCAAACCTGCCGCCGGACGTTCATCCTGTCGGCATTCAACTCGTAGGCCGCTACGGGATTCAGATCCGCTGGAGCGACGGCCATGACACCGGGATTTATACCTTCGAGGTGTTGCGCCAGTTGTGTCCGTGCGAGGCATGCGCGCGCCGAGGGTTGTGAGGTGCAGATCGCAAATCGCAGATTGCAAATCTCCCAAATCGCAAGTCCGAGCCGCAGGTGGATCTGGCAACCTCCAGCTTGACCGACGAGACACCGGAAACGGCCACATTGAACCCGGCCGTCTCCCCCAGGGTAATGGCCTGGAGGGTTGGAATGGCGGAGATGCTCGCCGCCGCGCGCAAGGCGCCCGCCAGGGTCAGCAGCAACAAGCCCCGCGTGCAAGCCCTGCGTCCGGAGCGCTGTCTTGTC
>JACQGG010000035.1 GCA_016199665.1 Acidobacteriota bacterium
GGTCTGATCTTGGCGAAAGCGACTTACAAGCTCTGTCCGCTCCCTGACGGTCGCGGCTCGGATGCTCGATTCACACGCCGCTCTCCCCAATCCGCACTCCGCAATCGCTACGTTCCCTCTTCCCAGCTCTCCAAATAGTCCTTCTGCTCCTGGGTCAAGCCGTCGATCTGGACTCCCATCGTTGCCAGCTTGAGCCGGGCGATTTCCCGGTCAATTTCGGCAGGCACAGGGTAGACCTGGTTTTTCAATCTTCCCCGGTTCTTTGCCAGGTGTTCAACCGACAGCGCCTGATTGGCAAACGACATATCCATGACCGAGGCGGGATGCCCCTCGGCGCTGGCCAGATTGATCAGCCTTCCCTCTCCCAGCAGACAGATCCGCCTTCCATCCTCCATTTCGTATTCTTCGACAAAGTCTCGGGTTGCCCGCTTTGCCTTCGACAGCGACTCCAGCGCGGGGATGTCCAGCTCAACATTGAAGTGTCCGGAGTTGCACACCACCGCACCCTCCTGCATCACCTCGAAGTGCTCCCGCCGAATCACGTTCTTGTTGCCGGTCAGCGTCACGAATATGCGGCCGATCCTGGCGGCTTCCCCAATCGGCATCACTCTGTATCCGTCCATCACCGCTTCCAGCGCCTTGATCGGGTCCACCTCGGTAATGATCACGTTGGCGCCCATTCCGCGGGCCCGCATTGCCACGCCGCGCCCGCACCAGCCGTATCCCGCAATAACCAGATTCGTGCCGGCAAGCAGCAGGTTGGTTGCCCGGATGATGCCGTCCACTGTGGACTGCCCCGTCCCATAGCGATTGTCGAAGAGGTGCTTGGTCTCGGCGTCATTGACCGAGATCACCGGGAACTGCAGGACCCCGTTTTTGGCCATGCTGCGCAGCCGGATCACTCCGGTCGTGGTCTCCTCGGTGCCGCCGATGATGTCGAGAATGAGATCCTTCCGGGCGCTGAGGATCTGCGTCACCAGATCGGCACCGTCGTCCATAGTAATCTGCGGTTTGTGCTCCAGTGCCGCGCTGATGTGGTTGTAGTAGGTTGCGTTGTCTTCGCCTTTGATCGCGTAAACAGACAAGCCATAGTCCTGCACCAGGGAGGCGGCTACGTCGTCCTGGGTGCTCAGCGGATTGGAAGCGCACAAACAAAGATCGGCCCCGCCCTCCTTCAAGGTCCTCGCCAGATTGGCGGTTTCCGTCGTAACATGCAGACAGGCAGAGATGCGAATGCCCTGCAGCGGTTTCTCCCTGCGAAAGCGATCGCGAATCTGAGCCAGAACCGGCATGGAATGATCCGCCCACGCGATGCGGTGCTTCCCCCTTCCGCTTAAGCTGATGTCCTTAATGTCGTACTGCTTGGTGTCGTAGGGCATGTGGGAGATGTCTCCTCGTCCTTGGAATTAACTTGGAACCTGCGCGGCGGGACTACTTTATGGCCGCAACTTTGGCGTCGCCTCTGACTCCCAGGGCACTCTGCAAGGCTGCAACTTTGTCGGTTGCTTCCCAGGTAAATTCCGGTTCGTTCCGGCCAAAATGGCCGAAAGCCGCGGTTTTTCTGAAAATCGGGCGCCGGAGATTCAGGCTCTCGATAATCCCCAGCGGAGTCAGCCTGAAATGCGCACGCACCAGCTCTTCCAGCTTCGCCTCATCCACGCTGCCGGTCTCCTTGGTGTCAATCAATACCGAGACGGGATCCGCAATGCCGATGGCGTACGCCAGCTGCACTTCGCAGCGATCCGCGAGTCCGGCCGCGACAATATTCTTAGCAATGTGCCGGGCCATGTAGGAGGCGGAACGGTCGACCTTGGTCGGATCCTTCCCGGAAAAGGCGCCGCCGCCATGACTCCCAACGCCGCCGTAGGTATCCACGATGATCTTGCGGCCCGTCACCCCGCAATCGCCCTGCGGCCCTCCGGTGGCAAACCGGCCGGTCGGATTAATATAAATCTTGGTTTTTGAATCCATCAGGTGCGCCGGAACCGCCTCCCGGATGATCCTGGCCTCGACTTCAGCGCGAAGCTGCTCGCTGGAAACATCCGGACTGTGCTGGGTTGAAACCACCACCGTATCGACACGCACCGGACGGCTTCCTTCGTACTGCACGGTCACCTGCGATTTTCCATCGGGCCGGAGCCAGCGCAGCAGGTTCTCGCGGCGCGCCTGGGAGAGCCGGCGCGTGAGGCGATGCGCCAGCGTGATCGGCAATGGCATAAGTTCGGGAGTTTCATTGCACGCATAACCAAACATCAATCCCTGGTCTCCTGCGCCCCCCGTGTTGACTCCCATGGCGATGTCCGGAGACTGCCTGTCGATGGAACAAATCACCGCGCAGGTCTCGCAGTCGAAGCCGTACTTGGCCCGCGTGTACCCCACCTCGCGGATCGTGCCGCGGACAATGCTTGCGTAGTCGAGCGACGCTTTGGTGGTGATTTCACCGGCGACAAACGCCAGGCCGGTCGTCACCAGCGTCTCGCAGGCAACGCGGCCCATCGGGTCCTCGGCCATGACGGCGTCCAGAACGGAATCAGAAATCTGGTCGGCAATCTTGTCCGGATGCCCTTCGGTAACGGACTCGGACGTGAACAAATGTTGCCCTTTGATGGCCATGCATCTTCTCCTGAAATGATTTTCCGCCTCTCTTTCAGACAATACAGGCAAGCCCGCGCAGCCGCAACCGCGTGCCAAAGAGGAAGGCGCCTGAATTAAAACTAAAAGGGGTAGGCTAGCATATCGGCTGCGCGCCGGTCAAATTCAAAACAAGCCCCGGCGGTCATCAAGCCCGCGGATGAAACTGGTCATAGATCCGCCGCAGCCGCTCCTGGGTGACGTGGGTATAAATCTGCGTGGTGGAGATGTCGGCGTGTCCCAGCATCATCTGCTCAGAGCGCAGGTCGGCGCCATGTTCCAACAGGTGCGTGGCGAAGCTGTGGCGCAGCGCGTGGGGAGAGAGAGGGCGCCGCAGGCCGGCGGCCTTTCCATGTTTTTTCAGCAATTCCCAGAAGCGTTGGCGCGTTAACTTCGACCCTTGCTGGCTGAGAAAAAGAAAGTCGCTGCTCCGTCGAGCCAAAAACCGGCAGCGCCCGTTCTCAAGATATCTGGAGATCCACCGCTGCGCCGTCTCTCCCAAAGGGACCACCCGCTCCTTGTTGCCTTTCCCGACGCAGCGGACATATCCCACGCCGGTGTTGACGTCCTCCAGGCGCAAGCTGACCAGTTCGCTGACCCGCAACCCAGTAGCGTAGAGGGTTTCTATCATTGCCTTGTCTCGCAAGCCGTGCCGGGTGGAGAAATCCGGGGCCGCCAGGATGGCCTCAACTTCCGATTCGGTCAGGTACTTTGGCAGTCGATTCCACGATCTTGGGCTTTCCAGATTTTCCGTCGGATCCGCCGTAATCTTGCCATCCAGGAGGAGGAAGCGGTAGAAAGTCCTGAGACTGACGGTGAGTCGCGCTACCGAGCGTGCGCCGAGGCCGGGCTTTTGTCGCGCGAGAAATTCGACAAGATCCGCGTGCCGCAGCTCCTGGCAGGACCAGCCCCTGCCGGCCAGGAAGTTGAACAATTTTATCAGATCGCGGCGATAGGCCGTGACTGTGTTCCGGCTCAGTCCCCTCTCAACCTTCAAGTAGGAGCAAAACTGGTCGAGAATCGGTAAGTCCATCTCAGGAATGCGATCTTTCGCCGCTTCGCGGCTTGTCTCGACTGGGGGGACCGATCACCGAGGGCTCACGCCCTCGGCTACAATTCTGGCAGCCGCTTCGCGGCGCTGATTGGATTTGGTCCCTGAGTTCTATCATGCCCGGTCTGTCAATCATGAAGCGCCTGGCAGCCGCTTGGCGGCGCTGATTGGATTTGGTCCCTTTTATTCCGGCTCGTCCGGCTTGCGGAGTGGACCTGTCGGCATAAGAGGGTCCGCTCGCTGACGCCCGGGGCTCGGATTTTTCACCCAGACTCATCGGGAGCGCTTCATGCAATCAAGCGCCGGAACCGCAAGCATTGGACATCCAGAATGAACCCTCATGGCTCCAATCTAAGCACTTCGATTCATTCCTTCACAAACTCTAATCTGCAGCGTGCCATTTTCGGCGCAGGGCCTTCCAAAGTATTTCAATTTCAAGAACCCCCAGCAGCCGGCACAGAAAGGCGTAAACGCCGCAGGCTGCGCAAATAATTGTTACCAGCACCGCAATCAGAGAAAGGGAGCGATCCGTCCACTCCGAAGGGATCAGGAAATAGGCTCCGAAGACAACCACGCCCATCCCCACCGATGCCAGCGTACATCGAAAGAAAGTCGGGAGCAACCGCTCGGTTGCTCCAAAGGCCCCCGCCTTCAGGCGAAACTGGCGGGAGAGGAGCGCGACGTTCAGCCACGAAGTCACCGATGTCCCCAGGGCGAGTCCCATGTACCCCAGCGGGCGAATCAAGGCAAGATTGAGAAGAACGTTGAGCGCAACAGCCGCCATGGAAATGCGCATGGGAGTGCGCGTATCATTAAGCGCATAAAACGTCGGGACGAAAATTTTTGCACAGCTATAGGCGAACAGTCCTGCCGAATACGCGATCAGCGCCTGGGCGGTGGCCGCCGTGTCCGCCGGTGTAAACTTTCCCCGCTGGTACAACATTGCGATAATGGGATGGCTGAGGACAATCAATCCCACGGTGGAAGGAATATTCAGCAGCATCACCATTCTCAGGGAGTTGGCCAGAGTTTGTTTCAGGCCTTCCATATCGTTGCGCGCCGCGTCCAGGGAGGTTTCGCGAAGATTGACCGTGGCGACCGCCACCCCGAACAGACCGATTGGGAGATAAATCAGACGAAACGCGTAATTGAGCCACGACACCGGCCCGTCCCCCGGCAGCGAGGCAGCCAGTTGCCGGTTTACTACCAGATTGATCTGCACTGCCGCCAATCCCAAGGTGGCCGGCAGCATCAGCCTCCCCATATGGCGCAATCCGGGATGGGCCAAGTCCAGCCGGGGGGAATAGCGGAATCCTTCCCGCCGCAGCAAGGGCGCCTGCGCCAGAAACTGTCCCATCCCCCCCACCAGCGCGCCTACTGCCATGGCCAGAATTCCCTCATGGCCGTGCCTCTGGAAAACCGGTACCAGGAGGATGCCGGCCAGAATGTTGCCGATGTTGAAAAGCGCGGGAGCCACGGCAGGGACAAAGAATTTGCCGAGCGCGTTCAGAATGCCCATGCTGACTGCCGCCAGCGCCACCATCAGCAGGAACGGGGACATGATGCGGGTGAGTGCCGCGGTCAGCTCGACTTTGCCCGGAGTCTGAATAAAACCATAGGCAAATAGCAACACGAAATACTTGGCCGACAGGAATATCAGGATGGTAAACAGGCTGAGGACGACCAGCAGGGCGTTGATCACCACATTGGCCAGCTTCCACGCTTCCTGCCTCGAACGGTTGGTCAGGTAGTCGGTGAAAGTGGGCACGAAGGCCGCGGAAAGGGCGCCCTCGGCAAACAGATCCCGCAGCAGGTTGGGGATCATAAAGGCGACGTTGAACGCGTCGGTCACCATGCTCGCGCCAAACAGCGCCGCGAACACCTGGTCACGCACCAGTCCGGAGATGCGACTGATCAGTGTGGCCAGGCTCACGATGCCGGCGGCACGCGCTGCCCCGTGCGCGCGGCTCATGTTCGCGCGCCGGCAGAAGGAGCCGCCGCCGACAAGGTCGTTCGGATAGACTGCGCGCAAAGCAGTAGGCGGGCTCGACGCATCGACGTTGGTCGGCTTCCCCTGAGGCGACAGACCGTTTGAATCATGGACACCGCTGTAATACGATACGTCGCTTGCGGATGGTAGCACAGCAAAACAGGAGCGCCCAAGGCCAATCATGAGGTTGTCCGAGATCGCGAGACGGCTGGAATGCGAGTTGCGGGGCGGCGACGCTGAGATTTCGCGAGTGATGGGCATCGAGAAGGCGGGTCCCGGAGATCTGACCTTCATTGCCAACAGGAAGTACGTCCATTACCTGAAAACAACCCGGGCGTCTGCCGTCATCCTCGGCCTCGAGGTCTCCGATGTGAAAATTCCCAGCTTGCGCACGGCCAATCCTTATCTTGCTTTTGCCCGCGCCATCGAGTTTTTTTACCGGCCGCCGGCGCCATCGCCAGGCATTGATCCCACGGCGGTGATCCATTCCACATCCCGGATCGGCGCCAACGCCAGCATCGGGGCCCATGTCGTGGTGCAGCAGGAAACCGAAGTAGGAAATGATGTGACGCTTTATCCCAACTGCACCCTTTATCCGCACGTCCGGATCGGCGACGGCTGCATGCTTCACTCCAACGTGGTCGTGCGCGAATATGTGCAGATCGGCAAGCGATGCGTCATCCAGAATGGCGCCGTCATCGGCGGCGATGGATTCGGCTTTGCGCCGGTGGGCGACGGCACGTACCACAAGATTGTCCAGTCGGGAACGGTGGTACTGGAAGATGACGTCGAGGTGGGCGCCAACAGCACCATCGACCGCGCGGCAGTGGGAGAAACGCGCATCCGCTGCGGGGCAAAAATCGATAACCTGGTCCAGATCGGGCACGGGTCCGACGTTGGAGAGAACACAGTCCTGGCGGCACAGGTGGGAATTGCCGGTTCTACCGTCGTCGGCAAGAACGTCATGCTCGGCGGGCAAGTGGGCGCGGCCGGCCACCTCCGTATCGGGGATCGAGTGGTCGCCACCGCGCAGACCGGTATCCCCAATTCGGTAGAGGAGGGCAAGATCGTCAGCGGCTATCCTGCCATCGACAACATCGACTGGCGCAAGGCCAGCGCAGTTTTTCCCACGCTGCCACAAATGCAGAAGCGGATTCGCGAATTGGAAAAGTTGGTGGCCGAGCTCAGGAGAAAGTCCAGCGAGCCTTAACAAGTATTGGCAGGGCCCCGGCACCCCAGGATTCAACAAACCGCAACTTCGCTGCGGCGACTGAAGAAGGTGCAGACCAAATCGACTCCTTTGGACACTTCGAGTGTTATGACAAGTCATGGCACATAAGATATCGCTAATATTACACTTTCTAACTCGGTCCGAACGCCATCGATGCCAATACACTGGACAGGCTCCCAGCCCCAATTCATCCCTGAGCCACAGGCGTAAGCATGCGAAGTCGCCTCGGCGGGTCCGCTCCGCAGGCCGGGCCAGCCGGAACCCAAGAGGTGGAATCCCGCTTAGTGCGGGTCCGGAAGCTGCGACCGTTAAACCATGCTCGCTTCTTGCCCGTTGCCTGAAAAGTCCTGCGACCAAGTCACTGGCGATTGCCCACGGGCATATGGCCCAACCCCAGCCGCCAAGCGGCTTCAGAATTGTAGCCGGGGGCGTCAGCCCTCGGTTGACAAACCCTGCAAATCATCACAGGTGGCGAAGCGGCGACACACATTTCAGTGGCGTGCCTCTTCCGACCCGTGTGCGAGGCTGGAGCGAGGAACATCGCAATTGAATACGATGAAACCCATCTCTGAGATTGAAATCTGTCCGCCGCTGCGCGGCTCCGGTGGGTCAAATATGAACGGATTGCACCGAGGGCTCGCGCCCTCGGCTACAATTCTTTGGGCGCTTCGCGGCGACGGAACCAGTTTGATCGCCGCTCCCGACTTGCCGGTATTCAACCCTGTCAATTTCTTGCACTGTCTGCAGGAATTCTGCAACCAAGGTGCTCACAAGCTCTCTCTCCCGGTCATGGTGGGGGAGAGAGAGGTCTGCAGGAATTCCACAACCCAGGTATTCACAGGGGGGCTCTGTGACGAACTCCTCGGCTGACGCCATGAAGAACTCGCACGGTTTTGGCTGTCTCAGTACGATTTTTGGCTGTCTGGTTCTGGGGTTGCTGTTGTATTTCTCCCACGTGTGGCTGCTGCGCCAGTGGGGGTTTGCCCTGCTCCGCTCCGATACATTGCAGAAAGCTGACGCCATTGTCGTCATGGCCGGGGGCTACGCCATACGGGCTCAGGAGGCCGCGGCCCTTTACCGGGAGGGATGGAGCCCTCGAGTTGTGCTGACTCGGGAGGCGCCGCCGGACGGGTTTTACCAGCTCAAGGACCAGGGAATAAACCTGCCGGAGATGATCGATGTCAACCAGCAGGTCCTGGAGAGGCTGGGAGTACCGCGCTCCGGCATCTGGAGAGTGGACGGCGTCGTGGGAAGTACCGACGAGGAGGTGCAGCGCGTGGGACAGTACCTCAAGGAGCGGAACCTGCACACTCTTCTGGTGGTGACATCAAAGGCGCACAGCCGGCGCGCTTGCCTGGTCTTCCATCATTACTGGGAGAATGACTTCCAGATCGTTTGCCGCTACAGCCGTTTTGACCCATTCGAACCTAAAAGGTGGTGGAAATCGCGCAAAGACATCCGAGAACTGACCTTCGAATGGCAAAAGCTGATGCTTTACCGGATCCAGTTTGCGCTGGATTCTATCCGGAGGTAGCGAAGGCGTTTTCGGTTTCGCATTCCCGGTTCAGCGCTTCGGGCGTCCATAGCGCCAAAACCACGGGAAGCTGGGAACCCCCGTCCGAGAACCAACAACAGCCGCAGCCGTCAGGGCGTGTCGCCCAAATGGCGCGTCGCAGGCGTCCGAACCGCGACGGTCACGGAGTGGCGGGAAGAATCAGACTCATATAGAGCTCAATTCATTCCAGTCCATCCCAACACTTCCATCGCCTCGCCCTGCTCTTCCAGAACAAAGGCGGTCGTTCCGCAGATCGGGTGTCCACCGAAGATACCCTGGGCCCCCGCACCGTTGCTATCGCCTTCTGTTAGGAGGATCCAACCTGTTTTCATGGACTTGAGGGCCAAAGGAGCGAGACGTTCTCCCCGCCGCTCCATAACCGTCGCGGTTCGGTCGCCGTTGTGGACTACGGAGCGCTGCCGGCGGTGGTGGCTCCTCGCCGCTCCGTAACCGTCGCGGTTCGGTCGCCCGCGAGGCGCCCTTCGGTAACAC
>JACQGG010000042.1 GCA_016199665.1 Acidobacteriota bacterium
CTTTCTGGAATCGAGCCCCGGTGTTTTCACTGCGCCCGGCCCGCTGCGCAGCCGTCTCCAAAGCCAGCCGACGGATCTTTCTGCGCTGTTGGAAGGCGCGCGGCGGCTGGACATGTCGCTCCGGCGAAACCTGGGAAGCGGGACTTTTACCTCCACACCTGCGTCGGACTGGACTCTACAGCTACAGTACTCAAGGGAGAAGCAAATAGGGGTGCGGCCCTTTGGCACCACAACAAACGGCTTCACGAATGCATTAGAACTTCCTGAGCCCATCGATTACCGAACTCATCAAGTCAAGGCCGGCGCTGAATACGCTAACCAACGAGCGGGCGTTCAGGCCGGCTACTCTGCTTCCATTTTTAATAACGCAATCAGCAACCTGATTTGGGACAACCCCTTCAGGGTTTCCGACGCTGCCGGGGGTGGGTCACGGGGTCGCCTCGACCTGTACCCCGACAACACGGCTCATAGTCTCAACGTGGCCGGCGCTGTGAACATCTCCTCCTCCACGCGCGTGATGGCCAGCGTTGTGCCCGGCTGGATGAAGCAAAACGACGCCTTCTTGCCTTTCACCATAAACACGGCTATTCCCGTTGTTCCCGCACTTCCGGCCACCAGTCTGAACGGCAAGAAGCAAACGCTGGCGATGAACTACACGCTGACCAGCAGAGTTATTCCCGCCTTGCCGCTGACCGTTCGTTATCGCTCTTATGATTACAACAACGACAGTCGCAGCCTCATATTCTCTCAGTACGTTTCAACGGACAGCAACGTGTCGGCGGCCGGCATCCCGCGGAGGAATCTCCCCTATGCTTATGACCGGAAGAACTTCGGACTTGACGCTTCCTTGGAGTTCTATGGCAGGTCCTCATTAAAATTCCTTTATGAGTGGGAGAGATTCGACCGGGAACACCGAGATGTAGAGAGGTCAAACGAGCATACCGTTGGGGCCAGCTTGGATCTCAACCCGCGCGAGTGGGTGCTTTTCAGAACGTCCTACCGGCGCTCCGAGCGCGATCCCGAAGATTATGAGGCGCAGGAAGAATCTTTTCCACTCGGCGAGGGTCCGTTCGGTATGGGTCAGATTCACGGGCTGCGCAAGTTGGACGAAGCAGCCCGAGGGCGCGATCGAGCCGAGGCCTTGATTCAAATCTACCCCACCGACACATGGAGCTTCTCGGCCACGTACGGTACGACCCAGGACGACTATCACAAATCTGAACACGGTTTGTTAAAGGACATCAATTACAATTTCACCTTCGAGCTTACCTACAGTCCGCGTCCCGGCGTCTCCCTCTTTTCTGAGTACACGCAAGAAAAATTCAACTACCGGCAGCGTTCGCGCCAGCGCGTTCCTCCGTCGGCCACGGCTGCCGCCAACGACAGCCCGAACAACGACTGGGAGTCCGATCGGCGCGATAGGAGCGATACCTGGGCGGCAGGCCTGTATGGATCCGTATCCGACAAAGTCACCTTTGACACTTTCTACAGCCTCTCTGCGTCCAAATACTCAACTCTTACCCGGGCTTTGGGCTCGGCACGGCTCCCTGGTTTTCTCGTTACCACGGCCCAGGATTATCCGGACACTAGCAATAGATTTCATCAAGTGGTCGCCTCAATTCGATATCGTCTGCGAAATCTTTATCCCAGGATTGAATACCGGTACGAGCAATACGATCGTATCGACTTCCAACTGGAACGCCTCGGCGAGTATTTGACTCTCGATCCCAGCACCGCCACATCCATCTTCCTGGGAATTGGAGCGGATGTCCCCGGATACAACGCCCACATTGTCGCTGTCAGTCTGGAGTACCGATTCTAGGCTGGCGCCGGAGGCCGACTTTTCTGCGTGAGAGTCATCCAGGTAGTCCCAGAAAGTGGGGGCGCATTTTATGCAAACTTGCACCGCGTTGAAAACGGGCAAGCAGTCGGAACAATCCGTACCCAGTTCAATGGATCAAGCCAAATCCCGTTCAGTGGAACATATCTGGAAGAACACGCAGCAGTGGAACCATCAAAACCTTGGTCATTTTCAGCGTCACCACCGTGCTGTATTGGAATGGGAAAGCATGTCGGACGCATAGCTTGGCCACTGGCAATGCTGACGGCTGTATGCTTTGGCATTGCTTCGACCGCCGTGGCCCAATCCTCCACCAAGACATTCCTCTTTTTTGTCCGTCATGCGGAACCCCAGACGAAACTGATTTCCACCGGTTCCGGCACCTGGGTCGAAGACTGTAATCCAAGTAGATCTTGCTGCACGACCATTCTTAATCCCCTGGGGATCTGGAGGAGGGATGCGCTGGCTCAATGGTTTGTCGACCAAGGGCTAGCCCGCACCCTCACACACCTGATTGGTGACAACAAACAACGGACCGTAGAGACGCTGCAGAAGCTCGCGATCGTTTCGGGACTCAAGGTCCAGCAGTATCCGCCAAACGTGGGGGAATGCGAGCCCGGCTTTGAAG
Organism: Acidobacteriota bacterium; assembly: GCA_016199665.1. GTDB lineage: Bacteria > Acidobacteriota > UBA6911 > JACQSX01 > JACQSX01 > JACQSX01. Next base: position 2,469 of record JACQGG010000042.1, read on the forward strand.
CTGCGGCTGGGTCGCAGGCCGCAGTGGTTAGCACCATTCGGACTCTTCCGTTGGGAAGCAGGGCCGTCATTGCAAACCACACCGAAACGCTGTATCGAATCATGTCACAGTCCGCGGGAATTGACTTCAGTGACCCTGTGGATTTTCCCAAGGAAACCGGCAGCACTACCAGGTTGTACGGATTTGATAACCTTTGGATCGTCGAAGTCGATAGCGCCGGCGCCGGGAAGCTGCTCCAGCGCATTGCGATTGACCTGAAGCCAGAGGCGTCGAGTGACCTTGCAAATCTAGGGCGTGCCGAGAATTTATTCAGTGGGGTCTTCCATTTCGCCCAAGCCGGCGGCGGAGGGGGGGCCTCCACAGCGATCACCTTATCCAATCCGTCGACGACAAGGTCAATCAGCGCCACTGTCTCCTTCCTTGCGTCTGACGGTACCCCGCTGGATGGAGTCGTCAGCAGCGCAGTGATTCCGCCGTCCGGGAAACTGACGGTAAGCAGCGGAACTCAGGGCCCTGCCAGATCGGGCCACGCTCGTGTTTCAGCGTCCGATCCCCTTGTGGCAACGGCCACTTTTTCGCGTCCCGCTCTACCATCGGCAGGAGCCTTCTTTGACTCTCCTCCTCCAGCGCGCGGGGGGACCAGCTATAACCTTCCTGGTCTGCGGTCTCTAGTAGTCAGCCCCTCGGCACCAAGCGCTAACATCTTCCTGGCTCCAATAGCTCGCAGTATTCCGGAAATAGAAAATGGAGTCGCTATCGCAAACGTCTCAAGTCAAAAGGTGCGGGTACTGTTGGGCTTGTTGGATTCACGCGGGAACAAGTTTCTCGAGTCCTCAGTAATGCTTGCCTCAGGAGAGCAGATAAGCCGGACTTTGGCAGAGTTGGTTCCAGGAGTGCCGGAAAAATTTGTGGGAACTCTGCGGATCGCAGCTTCGCCGCTGTTGCCATCCGAAGCAATTGCGCCGATTGCCGTCACCATACTGCAGTTTGGCCCGGGCCAGTTCAACGAGGTTCCATTGAGAGTTCTTCAGTAAACAGAAAATAACTTTAAGGAGGATGTTCCATGACTAAGAAGTATTTTTTCTTTTTCGCAATCATGTTGTCCCTTCTCTGGTTCCTGCCAACGGTTCCAGACTTTGTCCGCGCGGCCGGCAAACCAGGCAACGCTCAAGCGGGAATGGAAGTCCACAAGAGGCAGTGCGTGCGATGTCACGGAGAAACGGGGAAAGGGGATGGGCCGGGAAGCGCCGTGCTTAAAACCAAACCGGCCGACTGGACCGATGCGGCGCGCATGTCAGGTGTCTCCGAGGCCGAAATGTTCCAAGTCATCAAGGACGGGGGGACCGCCGCGGGCAAGTCTAAGCTGATGCCGGCATTTGGCGCTAAATTGAAAGACCAGGAGATCTCCGACGTCATTGCGGTTATCAAATCCTTTCAGAACGGAAAAAGGTGAAACTCCACCGCAATCTGTCTCTGGCGCTCCGGCGCAGGAGTGAACAGGCGTCGGCAGGGTTCTTGGCGGCAAGGTGGCCGATAATGGTCGGCGCCGCCGCGTATGTACTCGCAATACTGCTGCTTTTCATGGCGGGCGGCGCCAGGCGAGGGGCCGCCGCCGGCGGGGGCCAACCCATTGCATTCAGCCACCGCCTGCATGCCGGGCAGTTGAAACTCGATTGCCAGTTTTGTCATTTCTACGCCCGGCGGTCGGCCTCGGCCGGCGTTCCCTCGGTCGGGCACTGCATGCGGTGCCACGAACTGGTCGAAACCAAATCCCCTGATCTTCAAAAGCTTCGGGAGCACTGGGAGCGCCGCCAGCCCATCGCCTGGAGCCGGGTCTACGACTTGCCTGACCACGTCGTCTTCTCACACGAGAAACATGTGCGAGCTGAGGTGGCCTGCGCGCGGTGCCACGGCGCAGTCGAAACCATGGAGACGGTCCAGCCGGTACAGGAAGAGTTCACCATGGGATGGTGCATGCAATGTCACAAAGAGAGGAAGGCAAGTCTGGAATGTCTGAGTTGCCACCGTTGAGAGAAAGCGGGCCCTGGAGCGAGTGCAACCGCCGCAACTTCCTCAGTTTCATGCTGGCGAGCGGGGCGGCCGCCATGGTGGGCTGCACCGTGCGGGGCCCTTCCGCTGCGCTGGTTTCCAACGTGGAGTCGCCGGAGGAATGGATTCCCGGCAAGTCCATTTACTACGCCTCCGTCTGCAGGGAATGCCCCGCCGGCTGTGGCTTGCACGTGTGCAATTGCGACGGACACGTGGTGAAGATTGAGGGGAATCCTCACCACCCCGTCAACCGCGGGGCGTTGTGCGCGCGAGGACAGGCAGCCCTGCAGGGGCTGTATGATCCCGACCGAGTTACACAGCCGCTCCGGCGGACCCGGCCGGGAGGTTTGAAGCCGGGCAACTGGGATGAAGCCATCAACCTTGTGGCCGGGGCGCTCTCGGAGCTGGAATCGCAAAGGGACCCTGACGAATTGGTTTTCATTTCAGGTTCGCTCGGGCCCACTTTTTCCACGCTGGTTCGCGAGTGGATGGAGATGCTGGGAAGAGGCCAGCTTCTCCAATACGAGCCGTTCGGTTACGAATACCTCAAGACGGCAAACCAGATGACGTTTAA
>JACQGG010000030.1 GCA_016199665.1 Acidobacteriota bacterium
GCGCGATCTCGGCCTGTTTAACCCCGACGAGCATGGTCTCGCTGACACAATGAACCGGTTCGAGCACTGGTGGCGCGTTCCCGTGCAGGTGATCCTGTTGCTCTTCGGTTTCACCAATGCGGGTGTTGCGCTCTCCCATGCCGGGCAGGGGACGTGGATTGTGATGTTGTCCCTATGGCAAGCGGAACCGGCCAAGTCTGTATCAGGTGCGGATGGCACGATCAGGGGCCGCCATTTGGCGGCAGGCGCGCTACATAATATCGTCCCAAGGTGGAATCGGGCGGCGGCGCGAGCGCGGCGAGCTTCTTGACCAGTTCCAACGGCTCCAAGATGACATGAGTTTTTCCGTTGCGCCAGTTCGTGTTCTATACCGAGGACGCCGGCGAGATCCGCGAGCAGGTGGTTTTGCTTAAAAAGCGGGTGAGCCAAATACACCGAATCTGTACTGAAGATGTAAAACCGACTCTGGCCCCTTTTCTGCTAAAGAGTTAAGGGATCGACCTAGGGCGCTGCCACTCCCTGTGGACTGACACCGACAGGCACGGTTGCCACCACCGTGTTAGAAGCCGTATCGATCACCGCTGTCACGAGGCGGATCAAATAACTCCTTCTTCATGCTGCCCCGACCAGTTTTTCCTGGGTTCTTCTGGACACCTAGGTTACACTTTATTCCGAAGACCAGCCGGCCTGGGAGCACGCGTAAACGAGAGAGATGGTCTGCTCAATGCCAAGATCAAGCGCGTCGCTCATTTTGCCGCGGGCGGGGTAGCATTTGGCGCGCCAGATTAAGATTTTAGAGAAAGCGCAAGTGCCCCCGAATAAGGAGGAGGCCAATGCGCCGAAAGTATGGGATGTTGCCTGTGATTTTAGTGGTGTGTTCAATTACCACTCTGTCTTTAATCTTCTTGTCGAGTGCTTTATCCATCCTGGCTGGTCCGGCCAGCCAAGCTGCACAGTCCAAAGCCAGCGTGACGGTGGTTCGCAGCCATGTGCATGCTTATCATTTGTTGGCTCCTCTCGTCGCGCAGGAAAAGGGTTTTTTCAGCGGAATTGACGTGAAGGTTCTATCAAAGGAACTTAAGGATGATCCGACGAGCGGAAAAGAACTTCTTGCCAAAATGAACCAGATGGGCGCCGATGTCGCTGCGGATGCACGAACCCGAGTAGCCTTCACGCAAGATTCGATTCAGGATGGCGTGGTGATTATCGGTGGTTGGACAGGCGGGGACAATGACACGGCAAAAGTGGTTGCCCGCAAAGAAATTCGATCCATCCAAGACCTCCGCGGGAAGCGCATGGGAGCTGGCGGGACCGACAGCGAGAACTCCTTATCGCTCAGCTACATGTTGCACAAGGCAGGTGTGGACCCGGAAAGGGAGGTGAAGTGGGTTGTTAACCTAAGTCGCAATAGAGCGGGTGCTAAGGCGCTGCGTGAAGGCAAAGTCGATGCTGCTTTTGTCAGCAAAGAGGAAACGCCCGGGATGGTCAAAGAAGGGTATCACGTCCTCCTGGACTACGAAAAATTATTTCCTGATGGCCGTCCTGAAAGGGTCATTATGGCAAGGCGACAGTTGGTTGAAAAGGATCCGGAGACGGTAAAGATTTTTTTGAAAGGTATGCTGCGGGCTTACCGCTTGATTAACGACTGGCGGAAAAATGAGGCTTTGCTCAAAACCGCATGGGACGGTATCGTGGCAGGTGGTGGCGATCCCAGTGGAGAAAGCTACCAGGATAGTCCGATGCTAGCTGACGCCATGGTTCCGCTGAAAGGGCTTGAGTCGCAGCTGGCCGAGGAGAAGGAGCTTGGACGTGCTGACAAAACTCTTCGGGTCAGCGATGTTGTCAACCTTAAAGCCCTGCAAGAAGCGTTGGCGGAGCTGAAGAGCGCGAATATCTCCTACTGACAGGCCTAAATCCTTGCGCATTGCGGCGGTGGGGTATACCGTGGCAGTGCCTGTGACCTAATTGTACAGAGACCCTGGCGAGGCAAGACCCCATGACTTCTAGAATCACGGCTCAATAGCGTCCGAGATATTTTCTTTGGATCAAAGGGGGAGAGCCATGCAACTCACGCGCCGGGATGTGCTGAAACTGGGCATGGGAGCGAGTGCGGCCGCAGCCCTGCGACCGTTTGACAGTCTCCAGGGTCAAGCAACCCTCAGTCCGCTGATCACGAGGATAATTCCCGCCACCGGCGAGCGGCTCCCGGTGGTCGGCATCGGAGGCAGAGACTGGGAAGCCGAGACGCCGGCCATTCGCGCCGAGCTGAAGGAGGTGCTCCGGCGCTTCCCGGAGCTAGGCGGCAAGCTGATTGACACCGCCACGGGATACCGCAACGGCGCTTCCGAGGCGCTGTTTGGCGAGCTGGCCAGGGAGCTCGGCGTCCGCGACAAGCTGTTTATGGCCACCAAGATCAACGTCAGCGGCAAACAGGCCGGCCTGGCACAGATCGAGCTCTGCTTCCAGCGGCTGCAGACCGACCGCCTGGATTTGATCTGCGTGCACAACCTGCGCGATACCGTTGCACAGCTTCAGAACCTGCGCGAGGTCAAACAGGCGGGGCGGCTCCGCTATATCGGTGTCACCACTTCCTCGGACGACCAGTATGGCGAACTTGAAAGCTTCATGAGGACCGAGGCGATGGATTTTGTGCAGATGGACTACGCCATCGACAGCCGTCTGGCGGCCGACCGGCTGCTGCCGTTGGCCGCCGATCGCGGCCGGGCCGTGATGATCAACCTCCCCTTCGGCCGCGGGCGCCTGTTCGCCGCGGTCCGCAACCAGCCGCTGCCGGACTGGGCCAAGGAGATCGAC
>JACQGG010000031.1 GCA_016199665.1 Acidobacteriota bacterium
AACCCGCTATTGCAGTCGGCCCGGCGCGGCGTTGACGCAAAGAAGTCTTTGGTCGCCCCCGCCACGACTCTTCCTGAGCCCACCGTCAGCTTTCAGACCATGGGCAATTTCTTCCCTCCCACCTTGCAGGGGGGTGACCCGAGCAGCGGCCGCAACTTCATTTTTACTCAGGAGATTCCATTCCCCGGAAAGCTGCGGCTGCAGGGCAGGGTGGCTCTGTCGGAGGCCGACGCCGAATGGTGGAGTTATGAACAGCTCCGGCGGCAAATGGTCTCGGAAATAAAGGTAGCCTATTACGAACATTGGCTGATCACCAAGTCACAGGAGATTGTCGGCAAAGACAAGGACCTGCTGGAGAAGTTTGCGCAGATTGCCGATGCCAAATACCGGGTGGGTGAAGGAATCCAGCAGGACGTGGTCAAAGCGCAGGTTGAAGTTTCTAAACTGCTGGACCGGTCCGTGATCCTGCAGCAGAGAGAGGGCGTTTCCCAGGCTCAAATCAACAGCCTTCTCTACCGCCGGCCGGAAAGTCCTCTCGGCCGGCTCGCGGACATAACCGAGTCGGCGTTTGGGTTGTCTCTGGAGGAGCTCTATCGCCTTGCGGTTGCCAACTCGCCCATGCTGAAAATGCAGGAGCGAATGATTGACCGTAGTGAATATGGGGTCCAACTCGCTCGCAAGAACTTTTATCCGGATTTTGAAGTCGGTTTTAACTACATCAACCGCACCGCCAATCCCGAGATGTATGGATTGATGGTGGCCGCGAAGATCCCGCTTTATTTCTGGCGAAAACAGAGTCCGGAGCTCGACTCGGCGGCCGCCACGCTTTCGGGCGCCCGCAAGAAATACGACTGGCTGCATGCAAGACTTTATTTTGAGTTGAAGGACCTTTACCTGTCGGCGACGACTTCCAGGAAGCTGCTCGAATTGTACGGAAAGGGGATCATTCCTCAGTCGACGGTCTCATTGGAGTCGGCAACGTCGGGCTATCAAGTGGGCCGGGTCGACTTTCTCACTCTTATTGAAAACCTGGTCACGTTGCTTGACTACGAACTCAAGTACTACGAAGTACTCGCAGACTACCAGAAGGCGTTGGCTCGATTGGAAGCAATGGTCGGCGTCGAGCTGACGCGATAGGACGGAGGCATGGCTATGTTGAAGGCGCTTTTTGCCGCAATGTTCATAGTCTTGATTTTTTCTCTTGGAATCGTCGGGGGAAAGTTGAACTGGGACCGCCGGCTGATGGCGTGGCTGGATTGGAATAAGACCGAAGCCACGGCAGCCGGCGCAGAGAAAAGTCATTCGGGCGGGCGTCAAGAAGGCAAGGTGCTCTACTGGGTCGATCCCATGCACCCCCGCTACAAGTCCGACAAACCCGGCAAGGCCCCCGATTGCGGTATGGATTTAGTTCCGGTCTATGCCGATCAGGGAGCAGGCGCCGAAGACGCCGTGCCGGGCGGTTTCAGGATACCGACGGGCAAGCAGCAGTTGATGGGGGTTCGGTACGGGGCAGTCGCCCATACAGCGGTGACCAAAGTCTTAAGAGCGGTGGGCCGGGTCGCCTACGACGAAACGAAGATCGTGCGCGTCCACTCCAAGATTGACGGATGGATCGAAAATGTCCATGTCGACTTTGCCGGAAAACTAGTCAGCCAGGGTCAGCCGCTGGTAGACATCTATAGCCCCGCGCTGCTTTCCACCCAGCAGGAATACCTGCTGGCCGCCAAAGCCAGGGATCGTCTTGCATCCAGCGCCTTTGCAGAAATCTCATCGGGAGCGCTCTCGCTCTATGAGTCCTCCAGAAAGCGGCTGCTGCTCTGGGACATCGACGAAAAGACGATTGACGAAATCGAGGAGACCGGCGAGCCCCGCAAGGTGTTGACTCTGTATGCTCCCACAGGCGGCTTCGTCCTTACTCGAAATGCTTACCCAAGGCAGCGGATCACACCCGAGACAGAGCTGTACGCCCTGGCAGATCTTTCCAATGTTTGGGTTTTGGCGGACATCTACGAATACGAATTGGAACTGATCCACCTGGGACAAAAAGCACAACTGGAACTTTCCTACTTTCCCGACCGGCAGTTCGAGGGAATCGTCGATTACATCTTTCCCGAGCTTGACGCGAATACGCGGACGTTGAAAGTTCGAATTCAAGTTCCGAATCCGCGCTACCTGCTGAAACCCGATATGTACGCCAACGCTACTCTCCAGTTCACTTACGGGATACAGACCGTGGTACCGGTTGAAGCAGTGCTCAATTCGGGCGAGGAGCAGACGGTTTTCGTGGCGCACAAGAACGGCTTCTTTGAACCTCGCAAGGTCAGAATCGGCGCTGAGGTGGAAGGCCGGTACATCGTCTTGGAAGGGCTGAAGCCGGGAGAACGGGTTGTCACTTCCGGGAACTTTCTGATCGATTCGGAAAGTCGCCTGAAGTCTGCCATGGGTTCCATGGCAGGGATGGGTCATGGGGCGGCTCCCGAAAAAGACCAAGCCGCGGACCCAGGATCCAGAGGACCAGAGACACATGAAGCTCGTCCAGAGCCTCCGCCAAAGAGCGAGCACAAGCATTAGCCGGCAGAGAAGATTGAAGCCATGATTAATCGGATCATTGAGTTGTGTGCTCGCAACAAGTTCATTGTCTTCATTTTCGTCGCCGCCGCGGTGATGGCCGGGTGGTGGTCCATGCAGCATATCCGCATCGACGCCATTCCGGACCTTTCTGACACCCAGGTGATCATTTACTCTCGCTGGGACCGCAGTCCCGATATCATGGAGGATCAGGTTACCTACCCGATCGTGAGTAATCTGCTCGGCCTCCCCCGAGTCAAGGATATTCGCGGCTTCTCCGACTTCGGCTTTTCCTACGTCTACATAATTTTCGAAGAAGGAACCGATATCTACTGGGCCCGCTCGAGGGCGCTGGAGTACTTGAACAATATTCTGCCGCGTTTGCCCCAAGGGGTGAAGGTCGAGCTGGCTCGAGACGAAACGGCCGTGGGTTGGGTCTTCCAGTACGCTCTGGTAGATACCAGCGGCAAGAAAGACCTGGCTCAATTGCGAACACTGCAGGACTGGTATCTCCGTTATTACCTCCAGGCGGTCCCGGGAGTAGCCGAAGTGGCGCCCATCGGGGGTTTCGTTCGCCAGTATCAGGTCAACCTGGACCCGAACAAGCTGCTTGCCTATCACGTCTCCATCGATCAGGTCACCACCGCAGTCCGCGAAGGAAACAACGATGTCGGCGGCCGCCTGCTGGAGTTCACCGGACGCGAGTACATGGTTCGTGGACGCGGCTACATCAAGTCGGTCGCCGACGTGGAAAACATCGTCGTGTCCAATGATCCGAAAACCGGAACGCCGGTTCTGGTGAAAAGCTTAGGCGTCGTTGTGCTGGGTCCGGATATCCGAAGAGGCATCGCAGAATTGGACGGCGAGGGGCAGGTCGTGGGTGGCATCGTAATCATGCGCTTCGGCGAAAATGCCCTGCAGGTCATCGAGCGCATCAAAGCCAAACTGAAGGAGATCGAACCGAACCTGCCTGAAGGGATCAAGCTGATTACGACCTACGACCGGTCGGAACTCATTTTAGAGTCCCTCGACACGCTCAAGGGCACTTTGCTTGAAGAGCTTCTGATCGTCAGCGCGGTCATTTTGATTTTCCTCTGGCATATCCCCAGCGCCATCATTCCCATCCTTACCATTCCGATCACGATCATCATCGCTTTCATACCCATGTACGGGATGGGCACGACCGCCAACATCATGTCCCTGGGGGGGATCGCCGTTGCCATCGGCGCCATGGTCGATGCGGCCATCGTTGTGGTGGAGCAGACCCACAAGAAACTGGAGCGCTGGGAGCTGGAAGGCAGGCCTGGCGATTACAAGAACGTCGTGATCTCCGCGGTCAAGGAGGTGGGGGGCCCCAGCTTTTTTGCGCTGCTGGTCATCGCCGTTTCCTTCCTGCCTGTGTTCGCGCTCGAAGGCCAGGAAGGACGCCTCTTCAAACCCCTGGCCTTTACCAAGAACTTTTCGATGATCATCGCGGCGATCCTTGCCATTACCCTGGACCCGGCGATCCGGCTGCTTTTCACTCACACGAGGGAATTCGGCTTTCGCCCTCGTCTTCTCGCTCGAATCGCCAGTGCGGTGTTGGTGGGGAAAATTCACAGCGAGGACCGCCATCCCATCAGCCGGCCTCTCATGAAGATGTACCAGCCGGCCGTGGAGCTGGCGCTGCGACACCAGTATTTGACCGTGCTGCTCGCCATTTTGCTCGTGGTGGGAACGATTCCGGTTTTCAAGAGACTGGGGTCGGAATTCATGCCCCCGCTCAACGAGGGCTCAAT
>JACQGG010000032.1 GCA_016199665.1 Acidobacteriota bacterium
TCAAAACATCGATCTGCTCGACGCCGAGCAGCCCCGACAGGTGGTGATACTTTCCGGCGATCACATCTACAAGATGAACTACTCTCTCATGCTGGAGGCTCACCAGGAAAATGGCGCCGGCGTCACCATCGGCATCGTGCACGTGCCCGTCTCTGAGGCCCGCCGCTTCGGAGTCGTCCAGGTGGATGACCACTGGCGCGTCACCGGATTTGTGGAAAAGCCGGAGCGGCCCGAAGCGCTCCCCAACTCCGGCGAACTGTTTGTCAATATGGGGGTGTACATTTTCGATACCCCGACTCTGGTGCGGGCCGTCATCGAAGACGCCAAGCAGGACACCGATCATGACTTTGGGAAAAACGTTCTGCCCATGCTGGTCTCGCAGGGCTCCAAGGTTTACGCCTATCCTTTCCTGGATGAAAACCGCAAGGAGTCTCAGTATTGGCGGGACATTGGCACGCTCGATTCCTACTATGAGGCAAGCATGGATCTGGTGACGGTGAATCCGGCGTTCAATCTCTACGATCCCGAGTGGCCGGTGCGGACGCTGCAGCCGCAACTGCCGCCGGCCAAGACTGTGTTTGAGCTTTATTCAGAAAACCGCGTGGGCGCCGCCCTCGATTCAATCATTTCCAGCGGCTGCATCGTAAGCGGGGGCATGGTGCGGCGCAGCATTCTCTCTCCCAATGCGAGAGTGCGGAGTTACACCGAAGTGAACGACTGCATCCTGATGGAGAACGTTGAGATCGGCAGGCACTGCCGATTGAACCGCGTCATCGTGGACGAGGGGGTTCGCATCCCGCGGGGCACGCAAGTCGGGCTTGACTCGGAAGACGACCGGCGCCGCTTCACCCTCAGCGAGCGAGGGGTGGTCGTCATCCCCAGCGGCACTTATTTCGACTAGGGTTGCGGCTCCTACTGGCGGGGGCGATCCAGGACAACGCCGGCGGAATTCCTGCGCTTTTGTTCCTCAGTGAGCTGGTAGCCGTTTTCCTTGAACTGCTTGCCGTCTTCGGTCAATTGGGGATCTTCGTCCCCTCTGCGCGGAATGCCGGTGTGGCAAAAGGTGCAGTTCTTGTCAGTATCCTTCTTATATTTCAGCGTGGCGGCAGCCGGCAGCATCAGAAAAAACATCGTTCCGCCCGCAATCGCCAGGAGCAATAACACCTGCAAGATTCTGTCGCGATCACTGTTCATACGCTCCATTCTGGCGCGGCAGCCTTACTGACTCCAAACTGCCGGCTTGCCGTCCGATTTCCCATGCCCCCGCGCCAGCCTGCAAGACTACTTCCTCTAAAGATACATCCATTCGAGGGAAGTTGATAAGTTTTTCAGCCGCGCATCCAGGCGTTGACCTGGACATGGGGTCAGGCACACACTAGGTAGGCAGTTATGAGCGTCTGAGAATGCGCGCGAAAGAAGCAACCGCAAGGGTGGCGAAGAGCGCCAAAACGGCCAGGAGAATAAGAGAAGTGCTGCAAGGGCTGGACGAGCTCTATCCCAAAGCGCACTGCGAACTCACTTACGGGAATCCGCTGCAGTTGCTGGTTGCGACCATCCTGTCAGCCCAATGCACCGACGAGCGGGTCAACAAAGTTACGCGCCCGCTTTTCATGAAATACAAGACAGCCAAAGACTACGCCGATGCGGATCCACAGACCTTCCAGCAGGACATCCGGCCGACCGGCTTTTTCAGAAACAAGCAGAAAAACATCCGGCGCGCTGCGGAACTGCTGGCGCACAAATTTGGAGGCGAGGTTCCAAGCAAGATGGACCTCCTGCTTGAACTGCCCGGAGTGGCGCGCAAGACAGCCAATGTTGTGCTTGGGACCGCCTTCGGCATCGCCGAAGGGGTGGTGGTAGACACGCATGTGCGACGTGTCGCGCAGCGATTGGGACTGACCGATCAGGACAGCCCCGAGAAGATCGAGCAGGACCTGATGCGACAAATCCCCCGGGATCGGTGGATTTCCTTTTCGCACCAGCTAATCTGGCATGGGCGAAGGGTCTGTGCCGCGCGCAAGCCGCTATGCGGGAAGTGCAACCTGACCGCTGTATGCGACTACTTCCGGCAAGTCGTCGATGGACATGAGTCTTAGATCATCCAGAGTATTCCTGCTGACCAGCCTGGTTCTGGTTCTGTCCCTCTTTTTTCTCATCCTCTCGCCGTTTCTGACGCCCATCCTGCTCGCTCTGGTGGCCGGGACGCTGTTTTATCCTCTTTACCAGAGACTGGATCGCCGGCTGGGAACCCGGCCCAATCTGTCGTCACTGTGCCTGTGCGTCATCATCACCTTCCTGATCGTCCTTCCCCTCTGCCTGCTGGCCGTCAGATTGGCGTCGGAAACCCAGCAGGCGCTGCTGGATTACCAGCAAAGCATAGAAGCCGGCAACCTTGAGATTCCGGGAAGTTCGCGCCTGCTTGCCTTCTGGAACAGGCTGACCCGGATACCCGGCATCCCGGAGCTGGACATCGGCGCAAGCGCCCAGGCCGCGGCTCGCGAGGTCGTGCTGTTTTTGGTACGCAACAGTTCCGCCATTCTGGCCGGCCTTGCCGGTTTTGTGGCGGACTTTTTCATCATGCTGTTCACTCTCTTCTTCGTTTTGCGCGACGGGGAATCTTTCCTGAACGA
>JACQGG010000033.1 GCA_016199665.1 Acidobacteriota bacterium
GACGGGGAGAGGGGGGGACAAGGAGAGGGGGAAAGGTCTGTCCTCATCGTACCGGTCCCTCACCCCCTCTCTCCCTCTCTCCCTCTCTCCCTCACCCCCTCCCCATTTCTCCCTCGCCAATTGTGTCCCGGGGAACCCCGGGGACCGTGACCGTGTCAGGGTCCTTGAACTCATTCCTCCGGCTCGCTATACTGCTGTTTCCTTATCCGGGGCGCTTAGCTCAGCTGGTTAGAGCGCCGTCTTCACACGGCGGAGGTCCGCGGTTCGAGCCCGCGAGCGCCCACCAAGCCCTCTCTACTTACCCCGGATGATTCATGAGTTTTTGTCGCGAGGGTGTCGAGACGGGCTACGAGACAAGGCGTCGCGACCGAGGGCTCCGCAGGCGTACTTGAACAGTACGTCGAGGAGCCCGACCGACGCAACGCAGTCCCATGGCCCGGATCGGTAGCCGCAGCAGAAAACTCATGAAGGGTCCGGGCTGGCCCATGTTTGCCGCGGAAGGCGAGAAGCGGAAGGCGGAAAAGGCAAAGATGGGCTAGATGCCTCGCGTTGTCTCCACTTCTGTGGCCTCCCCTTCCCCTTATCCCGCCCTCTCCCTGTCTCCCCCTCTCCTCTTCCATGATCTCCCGATTTGTGTTTTCATACCCGCATGGGAGACGAAGTTTTTGACGTTGCCATCGTTGGTGCGGGTCCGGCCGGGCTGGCCTGCGGCATTGAGGCGAAGAAGCGAGGCTACAGTTATGTGATCGTGGAAAAAGGGTGCATCGTCAATTCCATCTATCACTATCCCCGCGAGATGATTTTTTTCACCACCGCCGATCTGCTGGAGATCGGCGGCGTTCCGATGATCGTTTCTTCGGAAAAACCGAGGCGTGTGGACGGATTGAATTACTACCGAAAAGTCGTGGAAGTCCTGGATTTGAAAGTCCACGACTTCACGCGGGTGGTGGAAATCAAAGGAGAGCGGGATCGATTCCGGCTGGTCACGCGTTCTGAAATGCCGGGCGAAGAGGGTCGTCCGGAGGAGCGGATCCGGGCCCGGCGCGTCATCCTGGCGCTCGGCTACTACGACCATCCAAATTATCTGAAAATTCCAGGCGAGAATCTCGCAAAGGTTTCGCATTATTTTACCGAGGTCCATCCCTTCTTCAGGAAAAAGATTGCCATCATCGGCGGTAAGAATTCCGCGGCTGAAGCAGCGTTGCTGCTTTATCGCGCGGGCGCCGAAGTGACGCTTATTCATCGGGGGACCGCCTTGAGCCGTGACGTCAAATACTGGGTTTTGCCGGATATCGAGAACCGGATTCAGAACAACCAGATTCGAGCTCTCTTTGGCGCCAGGGTGACAGAAATCGAGGCGGCGCGGATTCGAATTCGCAACGGGGGAGTGGAAACGCTCCTGGACAACGATTTTGTTTTCGCCCTGACGGGGTATCACCCGGATGTGGATTTTCTCGAAAAGATTGGAATCCGGGTGGACCCGGCCACCTGCCGGCCCGAGCATGACCCCCAAACGCTGGAGAGCAACGTGGCGGGTATTTATCTGGCGGGTGGAATGATCTCCGGCAAGGAGACCAACAAGATCTTCATCGAGAACGGACGTTTTCACGGGGCACAGATCCTGGATGCGCCGGGTTTTGCCATGTAGCCCCGGAATCACAATTGAATAGTCGCAGCACCCCCTGGGCGTTCCTGCGGGTTCCTGCCTCTGTTATTCTCTGATGCCTATGGAGCACGCCTGCCTGGTAGGAGTCTTCACGCGGCGCGAAATGCGCGCTGAAGCCGACCAGCACCTCGAAGAGCTCCGAGAGCTGGCGCTAAGCGCCGGTGCCCGCGTGAAGCAATCCGTGCTTCAGTTTCGCCCGCGTCTGGATCCCGCGTACCTGATTGGCAGCGGAAAGGCCGAGGAAATTGCCCAGCGGGTGCGCGAGCAGGCGCTCGACCTTGTCATTTTTGATGAAACTCTCTCGCCTGCCCAGCAGCGCAATCTGGAGTCGGCGCTGCACTGCAAGGTCGTGGACCGTTCCGCTCTTATCCTGGACATCTTTGCGCAACGCGCGCGTACCCGTGAAGGAAAGCTCCAGGTGGAGCTGGCGCAGTTAAACTATCTCCTTCCTCGGCTGACCGGATCGGGGGTTGCGCTCTCAAGGCTGGGCGGGGGGATTGGAACCCGGGGACCGGGAGAGACCAAGCTGGAAATGGATCGGCGCCGCATTCGCGCCCGCATCTCTCAGATCCGGGCTGAAATTGAGAAGGTTCGCAGACACCGGCAACTGCACCGGACACGGCGCCGGGGCGTCCCGGTTCCGGTGGTGACTCTGGTCGGATATACCAATGCAGGCAAGTCCACGCTGTTTACCGCGTTGACGCGCTCGGCGACGCTGCGATCCGATCGCATGTTCGCCACCCTGGATCCGCTGGTTCGCCGGATTCACCTGCCCTCCAGCGGAGACGTGCTGCTGACGGACACAGTGGGGTTCGTGCGCAAGTTGCCGCCGGATCTGGTGGCCGCCTTTCGCGCCACCCTGGAGGAGATTGGCGAGGCCGACCTGCTGTTGCATGTGGTCGACCGCAGTCAGGAAAACTACAGAGATCAGATGCGTGCAGTAGAAGAGATCTTGGCCGACCTGGGTTTCTGCGAGGTTCCAATTCTGATCGTGTTCAACAAGGTGGATCTGTTGCCGGGCGCTTTAGCAGATGAGCGGGACGTGGACTCGGTCGCCGTATCGGCGCTGAAAGGAGCCGGCCTCCAGGAACTGCGCGCCGCGATGGATCGACGGCTCCAGAACCGGACGCGGCCCGGAACGGTGTAACGATGTACCAGGTTGCGATACTGGGAAGGCCGAATGTAGGCAAGTCGACGCTGTTTAACCGCCTGACTGGAACGCGGCGCTCTATTGTGGGCGACGAGCCGGGAATCACCCGTGACCGGATCTACGGAGTGGTGGAGTATGGCGGCAAGCAGTTCAAGCTGGTGGACTGCGGCGGCATGATTCCGCGTGAATCGGAACGGATGGCCGCTGAAATTTTCAAGCAGGCCGCCCTTGCGGTTCAGGAAAGCGACCTGCTTCTGCTGCTGGCGGATGCCCAGACGGGCCCGACGCCGCCCGATGAAGAACTGCTTCAGTTTCTGCGCAAGACTGGAAAGGAAATCTGGCTGGTCATCACCAAGGTGGATTCTCCCATGCACGAGAACGGCATCGCGCCCTTTTATGAACTGGGGGTGGGGCGTATTTTCCCCGTTTCGGGGGAGCACAAGTACGGAATTGACGATCTGCTGGAGGAAATTACGGGGCGCGCGAGTGCGGCCGGGGAAAGCGCGGAACCGGAAGAAGTGCGCATTGCCATCGTGGGACGGCCCAACGTTGGCAAGTCCTCCATGGTGAACCTCCTCTGCGGGGAAGAACGCGTCATCGTGACCGATATTCCCGGCACCACGCGGGACGCCGTGGATACGCTGCTTCGACGGGAAGGCCGCAGCTACAGGCTGGTGGACACGGCGGGCATCCGGCGCAAGGGGAAGACGGAGGCTATGGCTGAGAAGTTGAGCGTGGTAATGGCGCGCCGAAGCCTTCGCCAGGCCGATGTTGCAGTGCTGGTTATCGATGGCGTCGAAGGCCCGACAAAACTGGATGCCGCCATCGCGGGATATGCCCTGGACGAGGGCTGCTCCATCCTGATTGCGGTCAACAAGTGGGACTTGGTCACGAATGGGGCCGAAGCAAGTCGCAGGTTCAAAGAGGAAATCTCCCGCCGCATGAAATTCCTCGATTTTGCGCCGATCGAGTTTGTTTCGGCGCGCACCGGCCAGCGCATGGTTAAAATTCTGGATCACGCGCAGCAGGCGGCGCAGGCGCGCCAGCTCCGGATTTCCACTCCCGAATTGAACGAATTCTTTTACCGCGAGGTCCGTCATTCTTTTCTGGACTCGTTTCCCGACAAGAAGTTCAAGATGAAGTACATCACTCAGGTCAGCACCGGGCCGCCCGTGTTTGTGCTGTTTTCCAACGCTCGCCGTCTTCATTTTTCACACCGCCGCTTTATCGTGAATCGCCTGAGAGAGCGCTTCGGGTTTTACGCCACTCCGTTGCGTCTTCGGGTGCGTTCCGATCGCGAGGGAGGTTCGGCTTGACTCGCTTTGGCACCGTTTCTATCATGGGTTTGCTCTGCACGCGGAACAAATCGGAGGCGCTATGATCAAGGCGGATCTGGCCCGAGTGGTGTACGACCGGCACGGCGGCGTTTCTTACCGTGAAGCCCAGGACATAGTGGAAAGGATGCTCGACCATATGAGGACTCGCCTGATCGGCGGCGAAAATGTCAAGCTGACCGGTTTCGGCTCGTTCATTGTTGTCAACCGGCGCGAACGGGTGGGGCGAAATCCGCAGACGGGGGACACGATCACTTTGAAGTCCCGGAAGTACATAACGTTTAAGCCTTCAAAGCAGTTGAAATTCTAGCTTCGAGCCCATGGAACCGATACCCAGGAAACTCTACTACAAGATTGGCGAAGTTTGCGACCTGTGCGAAATTCAACCCCATGTGCTGCGCTATTGGGAAACTGAATTTGCGGAGCTTTCACCCGCCAAAAACAACAGCGGCCAGCGGGTTTATCGTTATGGCGACTTGCAGATAGTGCGCCGCATCAAGCAGCTTCTTTACGACGAGGGATATACCATCGCGGGAGCCAACAAGAAGCTGGCCAGCGAGCATTTCGACCGGGATGCCGCGGAGTTCCCGCCGCTTGCCGTGCCGGCTTCGGATTCGCCCCTTTTGCCAGACAGCCCGGAATCTGCGACGGTGGCGCTGCCCCTTTTCAGCCCGGACGGCCGACCCGTTCCCGGCGGAAAAGGCATGTCGTCCGACGATCGGAAACTGCTGGAAGAGATTCGCTCCGAGTTGGAGTCGGTCTTCAAGATGCTGCAGTAGATCCCGTTCGATACATCGGAGAGAGCCTCTGCCGGGCGATCGATGCTTATACTTCAACCGGCGGGAAGTTATTTTGCTTTCCGGAACAAAATGACTTTGACCCCCACCGCAGAACCTTCGCGCGGCGTAGCCACACCCCAAGATCCGGTTCTGGACGGCAGTGGATCCGCCCTCAACGCAGAGACACAGAGGTCGCAGAGAATGCGCGGAGGTTTTTTCTCTGCGCCGCCTCTGCGC
>JACQGG010000037.1 GCA_016199665.1 Acidobacteriota bacterium
CATCGGATTACGGTTGGTCACCCCCGGGGTGAGCAGCGTAAAGTCCAGGTAGTTGCGCCCGTTGATCGGCAGGCTGTTGATCTGCGTCTGGTTGATTGTCTCGGAAAGCTGCGTCTTGCTCACTTCCACCATCTGGGCGTCCGCCTGCACCACGACCTCGGTCTGCGTGGCTGAAACCGTCATGGAGAAATCCAGGGGAGCAAACTGTCCCACGCTCAGCAGGACTCCCTCGCGCACCTGAGTTGCAAACCCCGGCAATTCGGCGCGCACCTCATAGCTGCCCGGAGGGAGGAGCGGGATGCGGTACAGGCCCGTGTTGCTGGAGAGCACGATTCGGGAGAGCGCCATCGCCCTGCTGGTGGCCGTTACCGTCACGCCGGGGACCACGGCGCCTGTCTGATCTTTGATGGTCCCTTCCAAAGTTGCCGTGGCCGCCTGGGACTGTGCCCGGATCTGCAACGGCAATAGCGACAACGTCAGGAACAGAACGACTGCAGGGCGCTTCGGGTATGACATGGGACCAGCTCCTTTGAGGATATACGAAACCCACCCGTGCATCGCAGCAAGTACATCAATAGAAGTAGAGACACGCCATGACGCGCCTCTATGAGCCAGCTGGGTTTCCATGCAGTTTCGATTTTGGTGCATGCCGCTGGGCAAACGATAGGCGAGATGGCAGGGGAATGTCAACGAAACGGGAAGGGCAGGCAGGTCGCAGAGTCGCATGGTCCGGGGGGAAATCCCGTCAAGAAGGAGGCCACTGGACGAAGGCGGCAAATTCGGTGAAGAAGGCGCTTGGCTCGATGCTATGCTTCTCGGGACTCGATTTCAATAGGAGTAGGAATTTGCCACAAATACAGGGGGCGCCATGCGCCGCCAGGATGGCGGGATCGTATGCCATCTGAAGCAAACTGCAGCATCCGCAAAGCGACCGAGGACGACGTGGGTCTGATCCTCGCGTTTGTGCGGGAACTCGCTGAATATGAGCGCTTATCGCATGAGGTCGTTGCTGACGAGACGGCGCTGCGAAGGTCGCTCTTTGGCACTCCCTGCTACGCAGAGGTGCTGATCGGGGAATACAACGACCAGCCGGTGGCTTTTGCGCTCTTCTTTCACAACCTCTCCACTTTCCTGGGACGTCCCGGAATTTATCTGGAAGATCTCTACGTGAAGCCCGACTTCCGGGGAAAGGGAAT
Source organism: Acidobacteriota bacterium (assembly GCA_016199665.1). Classification (GTDB taxonomy): domain Bacteria; phylum Acidobacteriota; class UBA6911; order JACQSX01; family JACQSX01; genus JACQSX01. The sequence goes on from JACQGG010000037.1 coordinate 1,197, forward strand.
CGGCAGAAAAATGCTGGTCCATCTTGCGAACCTGGCCATTGGGCGCGGCTGCGGGAGGCTGGAATGGTCGGTGCTCGACTGGAATGAACCGGCGATACGTTTTTACAAGGGTCTGGGGGCAGTGCCGATGGACCAATGGACCGTGTTCCGGCTGACTGGTGAAGCGTTGGACAGGCTGGCCGAGGAGTGAAGGATCGCAAATCGAAGATCAAGACTCGGTCGGACAAACCCTGCCCAACAGCAGTCCATCGTGCGTTGCCCCGGAAGATCCTTCTTGAATTTGGGCTCCTACAATCTATGCTCCGCGCTGGGCCACTTTCAATCTATCATTTGCGATCAACGATCTGCGATTTCCGATCTTCGATAATCTTCGATTTGCGATCTTCGATCTGCGATCTGCGTGGTATGGTATCATTGCCCGCTCGATGGGGGGGATCCCAAGCACGCATTGGAGGCGTCGATCACGCCTTTGGTTCCGGGCCAGGGGAGATCTGCACAATAGGGAATGAGCAAAAGCGAAATACCGAAGAAACTGGCGGCTCTGGAAGAGCAGGTCCGGAGAGGGGATGAAAACGAAATACAGAAGCAGCACGCCAGAGGTCAACTGACGGCGCGTGAACGCATCGACGCGATCCTTGACAAGGGGTCCTTTGTCGAGGAATTCATGCTTGCCGTGACCCGATGCACTGATTTTGGCTTGGGGGAGAAAAGAAAACCGACAGATGGCGTCGTGACAGGCTACGGCACGATCGAGGGGCGGCTGGTCTACTTGTTTGCTCAGGACCGCACGGTTATGGCCGGCTCCGTGGGAAGCGTCCATGCGGAGAAAATCAGCTACGTCATAGACACGGCCCGCAAGATCGGGGTTCCGGTCATCGGGCTGCACGATTCCGTGGGAGGGAGAATTCAGGAAGGTTTGGATGTCACCGGCTCGATCGGCAAGATATTTTTCAGCAATACAGCCGCTTCCGGAGTTGTGCCGCAGATATCAGGCATTCTGGGTACTTGCACCGGTGTTTCCACTTATTCGCCCGCCTTGACCGACTTTATTTTCATGGTCGAGGGAACCAGCCAGATGTTCATCACCGGACCCACCGTTGTCAAGGAGGTGCTGGGCGAAGAGGTCAGCGGCGAGCAGTTGGGAGGCGCCAAGGTTCATGCCCGGACCTCCGGCGTTGCGGACCTGGTGGCCAAAGATGACCGACAATGTTTGGAGCAGATCGGGAAACTGCTCAGCTTTCTTCCGTCGAACTGCAACCAGATGCCACCCCGAATCCCTGCCGGCGATGACCCCGAGCGGCTGCTGGAGGGGGTCGAAGGCATTGTCCCTGATGATATGCGCAAGGCGTATGACATAACTCGGTTGATTGCCGAGATTGTGGACAACCGCGACTTCTTTCAACTAAAGCCGGACTTTGCCAAGAACATCGTGATTGGATTCGGGCGTTTGGATGGCTACACGACAGGCTTTGTGGCCAGCCAGCCCCTGTTCCTGGCGGGGAGCTTGGACATCGACGCTTCAGATAAGGCCTCGCGGTTTATCCGTTTCTGCGACGCCTTTAATATTCCCGTCATCACTTTGGTGGATGTCCCCGGCTTCTACCCTGGTGTCAAACAGGAACACCGGGGAATTATTCGGCATGGGGCAAAGATGCTGTATGCCTACGGGGAAGCGACCGTCCCCAAGATTACCGTGTATATAAGGAAGGGCTACGGCGGCGCCAAGCAGGCCCTGTGCACGCGGGAGATGGGCGCGGATCAACTGTTTGTCTGGCCCGGCGTGGAACTGGCTATGATGGGGGCGGAAGGGGCGGTCAGTGTCCTTTATCGGCAGGAAATGAAAACGGCGGAGGATGCGGGCGCTTTCCGGCAGCAGAAAATTGACGAATACAGCGAAAAATTCAGCGGCCCCTTCGCGGCCGTCTCCAAGCAATTTGCCCACGCAGCGCTCCAGCCCGCCGAGACCCGGATGCGACTGATCAAGGCGCTGCGCATGCTGCTGAATAAGAGTGAGGAGAGGCCCAGGAGAAAGCACGGCCTTATGCCGACTTAGTACAAGACAGGATCTTTAATTTGAGAGGACACTCCATTGGCCACCGCGGTCACTGCTCCCATTGAAGGCAAGGTATTGCAAGTTGTCAAGAAACCGGGTGAGACGGTTGAAGAAAACGATGTCATCATTCTCCTGGAAGCGATGAAGATGGAGATACCCGTCGTGGCGCCGGCCGCCGGAACTATTAAAGAGGTTAAGGTCTCCCCTGGAGACTCCGTTGAGTCAGAGGCGATTCTCGCGCTGATTGAATGATGGACACGCGTCTGTTTTGAACCTGTTTGCGAATCCGCGTTTGCTATTGCCCGTATCCCGCTGTTTTGCGAACTTAGGGAAGAGATTTCCTTTATCTGAGGGACTGCAATCATGCCGACCGCACTAGGAGCAAGCAACAGCCTTACCTTTCGTTTGAGGATCAACAACCGGCCGGGAATGCTGGGCCGGGTCACTTCGGCCATTGGCAAAGCGGGCGGGGACATCGGCGCCATTGATTTGGTGGACGTGACCGGAGATTTCACGGTGCGGGACATCACCGTCAATGTGAGCGATGAAGCGCACGGGGAGCGGATCAGTAAAGCGATCTCGAGCGTCAAGGAGGTGGAGACGGTCAACGTGAGCGACCTCACGTTCTTGATGCACTTGGGTGGCAAGATTGAAGTGACGCTGAAATTTCCACTCAAGACGCGGGCGGATTTGTCCCGGGCGTACACTCCGGGGGTGGCGCGCGTTTGCCTGGCGATTGCGGAGGACAAGTCCAAAGTTCATTCTTTGACGATCAAGAAGAACACTGTGGCGGTGGTGACTGACGGTTCGGCCATTCTGGGGCTGGGGAACCTGGGCCCGGAAGCGTCGCTGCCGGTGATGGAAGGGAAGGCGATGCTGTTTAAGGAATTCGCCGGAGTAGACGCGTTTCCCATTGCGCTGGCCACGCAGGATACCGATGAAATTGTCGAGGCGTGCAAGGCCATTGCGCCTGTTTTCGGGGGGATTAACCTGGAGGACATCTCCGCGCCCCGCTGCTTTGAGGTGGAAGAGCGGCTCAAGAAGGAGCTGGACATCCCGGTCATGCATGACGATCAGCATGGCACGGCTGTGGTGGTTCTTGCGGCGCTGATCAACGCGCTGCGCATTGTCAGGAAAAAGCCCGCCAAGCTGAAGGTGGTGGTTTCAGGCGTGGGCGCCGCCGGAGTGGCCTGCACCAAGATTCTGATGGCCTATGGCGTGAAGCATTTCCTCGGGTTTGACCGCTCCGGAGCCATTTATCGCGGCCGGATTGAAAACATGAATGAGGCCAAAAACTGGTACGCCCAGCACACCAATGCTGAGGGGTTTCGCGGGTCGCTGGAACAGGGGCTGAAGGATTGCGACCTATTTATCGGCCTGTCGGGGCCGGGAACGCTCAAGCCGAAATGGCTGAAGCGAATGGCGCGGGATGCCATTGTGTTTGCCATGGCCAATCCGGTTCCGGAGATCATGCCTGAAGAAGCGGCTGGCTA
>JACQGG010000036.1 GCA_016199665.1 Acidobacteriota bacterium
ATTCCGGCCGCGACCAGACAATTTCAGCACTGAAACAGATCGCTATGATTCCGATCATGGAAATGACCAGGGCCTCGATTCGCCGAAAGCCGCGGTTTTGCAGGTAAAGCACGATCAGCACGTCCAGGGCGGTAATGCAGACTCCCCACGTGATGGGGATTCCAAACAGGAGCTTCAGCGCGATTGCCGATCCAATGACTTCGGCCAGATCACACGCGGCAATGGCCACTTCGCAAAGTACCCAGAGCGCAAACGAGGCCCGGCGGGAATAGCTGTCACGGCACGCCTGCGCCAGGTCACGGCCCGCTCCGATTCCCAGCCGGGCGGCGAGCGGCTGCAGCACCATGGCCATGATATTGGAAAGCAGAACTACCGACAGCAGCGTGTAGGCGAAGCGGGCTCCCCCGGCCAGATCCGTTGCCCAGTTGCCGGGATCCATGTAACCTACGGCAACCAGGTATCCCGGACCTGAAAACGCCAGCATCTTGCGCCAGAAGCCGGCTCCGCCCGGAACAGGGACAGAACGGTACACTTCCGGCAGGCTGGGGAGGAAAGGTATGGATCTCCAACTGCTGTTGCGCTTCATAAAATGCTTTCCACTCGCTTTGCCGACGTCTGAGGACTTATTGTAACGCAGTTAACCGGCGGCTATCGGCTATCAGCTATCGGCGGTCGGCCTGCTGTCACTCCACCGCCGGTCTGACATCCCGGCCGCCGAGAGCCGTGCGCCAAGGACCGGCTGCTGAAGGCGTGAAGCTGGCGCGGCTGAATGCTGATTGCCGATTGCTGATTGCTGACTGCCGAAAGCTGATGGCAGAAACGCTGAACGCTGATTGCCTTTTCCCATGATCGCCAACGTCAACGCACCGGTTCGCAAGACGGAGATCTTCGGATGGTGCATGTACGACGTCGCCGATTCCGGCTTCACCACCGTCATTGTCACAGCGCTCTATCCTCTTTACTTCGGCAGCATCGTGGTAGGAGACCCCCACAGGGCCGACTTTCTCTGGGGGGTCGCCGCTTCGGTTTCCGAAATCGTCGTGGCGGGGTTGGCCCCGGTCCTGGGAGCCATCGCCGATTTCTCAGGCAGTCGCAAGAAGTTCCTGGGCGGCTGTGCGCTGACGGTCGTGCTTTTCACCTCCTCGCTTTATTTTGTAGGACCGGGGATGGCAGGGCTGGGGCTGACCTTGTTCATCCTCAGCAACATCGGTTTTGCCGGAGGCGGCGTTTTTATCGACAGCTTTCTTCCCGGAATCTCGAACCCGTCCAATGCCGGGCGCATCTCGGGTCTGAAATGGGCCATGGGTTACGGCGGAGGACTCTTCTGCCTGGCGCTCTGCCTCCCCCTCGCCAGGAACATTGTCGACCACGCGACGCCGCAACAGCTTGCCGGCGCCCGGCTGGTGCCGCTGGTCGTCGCCGCCTACTACGCGGTAGCCGTGGTTCCCACCTTCATTTTTCTGCGCGACCGTAGCGTCGCGCGTCCGCTGCCTGAAGGCGAGAGCACCCTTTCGGTCGGCTTCAGGGAGTTGAAGCGGACGCTGCAGAAAATCCGGCGATATCGGGAGCTGTTCAAGCTGTTTCTCGCTTTCCTTTTTTACAACGACGGCATTGTCACAGTGATCTATTTCTCGGCGCGCTACGCGAAGGAGACTTTCGGGTTCACCGCGTCGGAGATCTCTACTCTGTTTATCGCAATCAACGTGGTCTCGGCCGGCGGCGCGCTGCTGTTCGGCTATCTAGCTGACAGGATTGGGCAAAAGCGCGCTATTTTCATCTCCCTGTGCCTCTGGATCACGGCCCTGGCGGTCGGGTACCTTGCGCCTTCAAAGGGGTGGTTTTATGCCGTGGCCACGCTGGTCGGCATTGGCGTCGGATCCGCCCAATCCGTCACACGCAGCCTGGTTGCGCTCTTCACGCCCAAGGAAAACGCGGCGGAGTTTTACGGTTTCCTGGGCGTCGCGGGAAAGACGATGGCCTTCCTCGGCCCGATGGCATTCGGAACCATCTCCAGCATAAGCGGCAGCCAGCGGCCCGCGCTTCTTTCCATCAGCGTCTTTTTCATTATCGGAATTTTCCTGCTTTCTTGGGTCGATGAACAGGGCGGTATCGCAGCCAGCCGGCTCCCGGTCGATGCGTAGGAAAAATGGGAGACTAGCCCCGGACTATTCATGAGTTTTCTGCTGCGGCTGCCGATCCGGGCTAGGGATGGGACAGGGAATCTCAATCTTGGATTCTGCAATTTTTGTTGACCCAGGGGGGCGGCAGCCAACAATAATTGGGATAGAAGTTGGAGTGCCTCGCCAGCTTGCGCACCCGGCAGATTGGGCCGCAGGTGCGGGTCGCGCCTGATGGCTTGCCGTGCCGGCGCGGCCTGCACTCCGGTCCAATCGGCGAGTATGAGAGAGGACAGCGAATGGCAAAAGTTCTAGTGGCTGATGATGACCCGGTCATTCTCAATCTCCTTAAGAAATTCCTGGAAAAAAAGAACTACGAAGTCGTAACCGCTTGCGATGGCGTCGATGCAATTGAGAAGGCGCGGCAGGAGAAGCCGAAGGTTGTGCTGCTGGACATCTACATGCCGCGTAAAAGCGGGCTGGAAGTCCTAAAGGAAATAAGGGAGCTTGACAGGGACGTCGGCGTCATCATGGTCACGGCGGCAACCGACGAAGCCGTGGGGCGAAACGCCCTCAGCATGGGGGCATTCGACTATATCATCAAGCCTTTTGACCTGGATTACCTGGAGAAGGTCCTATGGTGGAAGCTGATGCTGATGAATTGAAAACCCCACCTTACCAGATGAATTTCAGGCCAAACTGGACCTGGCGGTTCTCGGCTGTTGTACTCTCGATCCTTCCGGCCAGGGGATTTCTGGCGGTCGCCGTGGTGAAAAGGCTGCTGGAAGGATGACCGAACTGGGCGCGATTTAAGACGTTGAAAACTTCCACCCGGAATTGAAGAGAGAGATTCTCAGAAATCCTGGACAGGGCGCTTTGTTTGCTCAGAGCCAAATCCAAATTGGCAAAACCTGGACCGATGAGGGTGTTGCGTCCCAGGTTTCCGTATGTATTGGCCGGAGGAATCCCAAAAGCGCTCAAATCAAGATACTGATTGGGGTTGCCCTCGCGAATCGGGTTTTCGCTCGCCCCCGGCGCCAGGTCGGGGACGGTCCCGGCGCAAACAGAGCATAGGTGCCGGCTGATTCCCAGACTGGGCCAAAATGGGGTCCCGGAACTGAGCGACACGATTCCGCTCAGCATCCAGCCGCCCAGCACGGCTCTTGCCACTCCCGGCAAACCGCTGCCCACCGGCAACTGATAGAGACCGCTCACGGTGAAGGTGTGCCGGCTGTCCAGCTTGGACAGGCCCCGGTCTCCCTTGACGTTGTCCGGGTTGTGCGCCCGGCCCTCTCCGGCATAGTCGCTGGCGCCGAAGAAATTCGTAGTGGTTCCGTCGTCGATGTTCTTGGACAGCGTATAAGAAACCCGTCCCTGAAAGCCCGAGCTGAAGCGACGATCCAGTTTGACTTGAAGCCCGTGGTAAAAGGACTGTCCATCTGACTTGCCGTAGCTGACGCTTGACCACTGCGGATAGGGTCGCGGCGCTCCAGCCGGAATCACCCATCGTCCGTTGACCCGAGCAGACCGAGGCTGGTTCGCCTCAACTAACATAATCAGATGAGTCCCGCGGCCTCCCAGGTACCCCAGGGTAAGCACGGTGTCAGAAAAAATCTGTCGAGACAGAGTCAGGTTGAATTTTTGCTCGTAGGCGCTGTTTAAATGAAATTGTATCGGGACGGGCTGGGTCACCGACTGAGGTCTCCCTTCCGCCAGCGCCCTCTGATACACCTGGTCGATATACGGGAAGAGGTCGGGCGGTGGATTTTGGACTGAGAGATTGATGTAAAACGGGGGAGTTCGGGTGCCGGGGACCCGGTAAGCCGGAGGCGTTATCATTTGAAAGAATAGTCCGTAGCCGGCGCGCACCACGGTCTTGCCATCCCCGCGCGGATCCCAGGCCAGACCGAGCCGCGGCGCTACGTTGTCCAAACTTGGATTCTTCCACCATGGATCCCCAACGGTGGTCGTGGTGTCATTGAAACTCCGAAGGTTAGCCACCTTTCCGTTCACTTCGCGGGGAACGGTGTAAAACTCCCATCGTACTCCCAGGTTCATCGTCAAATGGGACGAAATCCGCCAGTCATCCTGAAAGTACATTCCCATTAACCATTGCCGGTAGCCCCGAATTCCGTCGCTGCCCGGGCCCATAGCCAGACTAATGCTTTGAGGGATACCGCGCAGGAAGGCTTCGAGATTGTCAAAACTCCAGCTCCCATAGCGACTCAGGTCGTTATTATTCTGGATTCGTTCCAGGTTGAACCCAAACTTGAGAGAATTGCCTCCTCGGGTGTAATAAACGTTGTCTATATACTGGAAGAGGTTCTGGACACCTCCTCTTATGTCTCTTCCGCCGGTATTGGATATTCCGCCCCCTATGCCGATTCCAGTTCCGCTCCCGCCCAACCAGAGTGGAACACCGGTCCGAAACGTGACCGAGATCGGATGCAACGGCACGGCATCGCCCTTGATCAGCGAACGGTTGTAGGCGAAACGGCCCACGTTCAACAAGTTGGGTGAAAAACTCGAACTCTGTTCCAGGGTCAGATACTGGGTGCGACTGATCTGCAAATCCAGAAAGTTGGGCAGATCATAGGGGTTTTGAAGCGCGGCGTCATCGAAGTTGTAACGAACAAAAAACCGGCTTCGCTGGGAGAACTCGTGGTCCACCTTGAGTGTCCAGTAATCCTCGTGCACCTCGTTTTTACCCACGTTATAATAGGTGGCGACACCCCCGCCGAGGCTGGGCCCATTGGGAAGGGGATACAGCTCCTGAATGACAGGGCGAACGGTTTGCGCCACCCCAACCTCCCGGAGTCCCCCTCCCGGAGCCGGCAAAAAGCCGCGGCGCGCATTTTCATCGAGGACGAAGGCCGTTTTGGACAAACCCTTGATCTGCCTTAAACCTTCGTAGTTGGTAAAGAAAAAAGTCCGGTTCTTGACGAGGGGCCCTCCCAGGCTCGCGCCGAACTGATTTCTCTTGAACTCCGGCTTGTTCGGAATGGCAAAGAAATTCCGGGCATCCAGGTTGTCGTTGCGGAGAAATTCAAACAGTGTCCCGTGAATCTCGTTGGTCCCGCTCTTGCTGACCATGTTGAGAATCGCGCCCGTGGAGCGGCCGTACTCAGCGGTGAAATTACTCACCTCCACTCGAAATTCACGGATCGCATCCACTCCCAGAATCACGTTCGCCGCGCTGCCCGGCGCCTGGAAATTCAGAAAATTGTTGACGTCTGTTCCGTCCAGCATGTACCCGGTTTGCTCGGGTCGAGAGCCGGCAGAGGAGACCCGCGTGCCAAACCCTTTGTTGACGTCCTGGCCCGTGTTTCGCACATTAACGGTGCCCGTTTCAAGGAGGGAAAGCTGCGTAAAATCACGCCCGTTTAGGGGCAATTCAGTCATCTGGGTGGTGGTGATCACCCCGGAAACAGAAGACACCGTGGTATCGACCAGGGGCGCTTCGCCCTGGACGGTCACCTCTTCGGCGATTTCCCCTATTTGCAGGCTGAGGTCGACAGTCGCCGACTGCGCCACCGTTAATTGGATGCCCCCGCGGACAGCCTTTTTAAAACCCGGCAGCGACGCGACCACGCGGTAGGCGCCGGCCGGCAAACCGGCGACCCGATAGCGACCCTGATCGTCCGAGACACTCTCCTGGCTGCGGCCCGTCTCGGTGCTCTCCACGGCGATACTGACACCGGGAAGCACAGCTCCGGTGGCGTCGTGAACTGTCCCGCTTATTGTGGCGGCCGTCTGGCCTCGCGTTGGATGAACATTGAAACACAAACCCAGGAGTATCCCGACACAGAGTGCGCTTGCTTTACGATGACAAAGTACTCCGTTCATAAGCCCTCCGTTCATGCAGTTGCCGGCAAAGGGCCGGTTCCAGGTCCCCCAAGACGACCCAACAACGCTACGCTAGTTCTCGGGCTGCTCGTTCGGGTCCAAGGTCCCACTGAGCTGCTTCAGCGTTTCCAGGTACCAGGCCTCATCGCGAGCCCGGTCGTAGGTGACCTTGCCTCCCACGATCACTTTCAAGATGGGCAGGTCAG
>JACQGG010000046.1 GCA_016199665.1 Acidobacteriota bacterium
CCGCCGGGCTCTTCGGGCCGTTCCCGCTCGCTCAATTTCACCACAGCGAGATTGGAGCGGTCGGAAACGTCGCCGCCGCCGAAAGCGGCAACATTTTTGCCGCAGGGAACAGGCAAATTCATCGCTCCACAGATGGGGGCTCAGTTTTTTCCTCTCGCGCCGTCTTGGCCGACGCGGAGCTGCGAGCGCCGTTTCCTCCGCTCGTTCTCGATCCGGTCAGCATGTCGTCTGCCTATGTGGCCGGCAGACGGCTCTACCACACCAGCGACAGTGGGGTTACCTGGAGGGCGTTAACAGTCGTGGACCCGGATCCCACTCACGTGGTTATCGCGTTGGCCATGGCCCCGGCTTCGCGCTCCACGCTCTATGCGGCAACCGCGTGCCTGCCGGAAGTCGCGCTGGTCTCCTGTCCGATTGTTTCCTGGGTTTGGCGTTCCCAGAATGCGGGCGAGAGCTGGGTTCAGATGACTCCCGTGTCGGGGCTGGTCAACCGGCTGGCGGTCGATCCCCGGCAAAACAATACGGTGTATGCCACCATCGGCGCTTTCCCAGCCGGACCGAGTATCTCCGCCGGATTCGTTCCGGGTGATCTGCTGCGGTCCACCAACGGAGGCGCTCTATGGGCCTCGGTTCGCGGCAATTTGCCGCTGGCGCCGGTGAACACCGTCGTGATTGATCCAGCCTCCTTGCCCAGCGTACTCACGCAGCCTGCCCAAACGCTTTACGCGGGAACTGACGCCGGAGTGTTTGTCAGCTTCAACGGGGGCGCGCAGTGGACCGACATCAGTGGGAACCTTCCGCCCAGTCCCATTACCCACCTGGCGCTGCAGCAGCCGGGCAGCACGTTGCTGGCGGCCACGTTTGGCCGCGGAACTTACCTGACGTCGACAGAGGAGTTCATCCCCGGCGTGATCGTCAATCCGCTTTCGCTGGAGGTGACGGTGATGCAGGGGACGACGATAACCACCGGCGTTACTCTGGCCAATCTGTCCACGACCACCGCGACCTTTTGGCAACTGAATACGCTCAACTCCTGGATCAGTTCTCCGGAACCGAGCGGGATCCTGGGTCCGAGCGCTTCGGCGCAGGTCGCCGTCAGCATTTCCGCGGCCGATCTGCAGGCAGGCACTTACCTGGGACGCCTGGAAGTAGTCTCGGGCCCGTTGGTGCAGAACATTCTTGTCGTAGCGCATGTGACGCCGTCGCCGGCTCAAATAACCCTTGTCAGCGGGAACAATGCAAGCGGCGCCGCCGGCACTGCATTGCCGCCGCTGCAGGTCCTAATTTTGGACGCCAACAAGCTTCCCTTGCCGGGTGTCTCCGTCAACTGGACGATCGCCAGCGGAGGAGGCTCCCTGAGTGCTCGAACCGTTTTGGCCAATGCCGCCGGAATCGCCAGCACGGTCCTCACCCTGCCTGCCAAGCCTGGGAAAGTCCAGGTGGTGGCCAGCAGCGGCAGGCTCTCGGTTATCTTTAGCGCCACCGCCTTCCTTTCGCCCGCTGTGGATTCTGTAATAGATGGAGTGACTTTCAACGCTTACGCCTCTCTTGGGCCGGGAAGCATTCTCTTCATTGCCGGACGGAACCTGGCGGAGGAGGCCGTCATTGCCAGCGGTTCATCGCTGCCAACCTTGCTCCAGACCACACGGGTCCTGCTGGCAACGGCAGCCGGCGATGTGCCGCTCCCGCTTTTTTCGGTATCGCCGCTGCAGATAAGAACCTTGCTGCCTGCAGTCATGTCGCCAGGATCCTACAGGCTTCACGTCGAGGTGGCCTCCATCCGCAGCCGTGACGTCCAGATTTCGATCGCCGCTTTCGACCCGGGGATTTACACGCTGAGCGAAAGCGGCCAGGGCCCGGGGATGTTCATCAAAGCGGATGGTTCGCTGGTGACGGCGGCCAATCCAGCCGGCCGAGGAGCCACGGTTACTTTCTATGCGGCCGGCCTGGGGGCGGTGAACCCTCCCATTGCAGCAGGCCAGCCAGGCGCTGTGGCGGAACCCTTGAACCGCACGGTTGTCAATCCGCGAGTTTTCTTTGACATTTATCCGGCCGAGGTGATTTATAGCGGCCTGGTTCCAGGTTTTGCGGGACGCTACCAGGTGACGGTTCGCGTCCCCGCGCGGGTGACCCCCTCCACAAACGTTTCGGTCAGTCTGACTCTGGGGGGGTTTGCAAGCAACCCTGTTACGATTCCGGTAAGATAGGCAGTATGCGCGCAGCATTTGTGGCGGCAGGGAGGATGTAAGATGAGCAGCGGTCCTGTCCTCGGCCGCCGAAGCATCCCGGCCGGGGCTGCCTCGCCCACTCAAAGTCAAGAGCGCCACGCCGGTCTCAAAACGCGTGTACACCAGAAGCTTCTGGGCGTGCTCAACATGGATGCCGTCAAAGCAGAAAGCCGGCAGGAGTTGGGTCGGGAAGTGCAGAACGTGCTGGAGCGGATCCTCCGCGAGTCCCAGCTCCCGATCAGTATGATGGAGCGCAACCGCCTGGCGGAAGAAATCCTGGACGAAGTCTTCGGCCTGGGACCGCTGGAACCGCTGCTGAAGGATCCCACGATCTCCGATATTCTCGTGAACACGCATAAGTACGTCTACATTGAACGGCACGGGAAGCTGATGGAAACAAATATCCGCTTCCAGAGCGATCGCCACCTGCTGCATATCATCGAGAAGATCGTCTCCAGCGTGGGGAGGCGGATTGACGAATCCGTCCCGCTGGTGGATGCGCGTCTGCCGGACGGCTCGCGCGTTAATGCCATCATCCCGCCGCTGGCCGTCGACGGGCCGTCGCTCTCCATCCGCCGTTTCGGACGCAAGGTGCTGAGCAACGAAGAACTGCTCCGCAACCAGACCGTGACGCAGGCCGTGATGGCATTCCTTGCCGCCTGCGTGGAGGCGCGGCTCAACATTGTGATTTCCGGCGGTACCGGTTCCGGTAAGACCACTTTTCTCAACTGCCTCTCGCGGTTTATTCCCGAGCACGAGCGGGTGATCACCATCGAGGACACCGCCGAGTTGCAGATTCAGCTTGAGGACGTAGTCCGCATGGAAACGCGCCCCCCCAACATCGAGGGCAAGGGCGCAATCACGCAGCGGCAACTGCTGATGACGGCATTACGTCTGCGCCCCGACCGGATTCTGCTCGGCGAGGCGCGCGGCGGCGAGGCGCTGGATATGCTGCAGGCCATGGGCACGGGCGTGGAGGGTTCGATGACAACGGTGCATGCCAACTCCCCCGCCGATGCCTTCAGCCGGCTGGAGACGATGGTGATGATGGCCAAGCTCGACCTGCCGAGCCGCTTTATCCGCCAGCAGATGACCTCGGTGGTTCAGTTGCTGGTGCAGACGGCCCGCCTCAGTGACGGTACGCGCAAGGTAACCCACATCGCCGAAGTAGTGGGCTTGCGCGATTTGCAGATCCAGGTGCAGGATATCTTCGTTTTCGAGCAAACCGGCGTCGGAGACGATGGCCGGGTGCTGGGACGATTTCGAGGCACAGGCGCCTCGCCGCGCTTTCTGGAGCGCCTGCGCGTGTTGGGTCTGCCGCTCCCCCCCAAGCTTTTTGAAGAAGTTGTGCCGGTCGCCTAGGCCGCCGTCCGAGGAGGACCATGACACAGAAGAATTTCCGGATCCAGAGCGTTTTGCAGCTTTTCCTGTTCTTGTTATTTCCTGTAACACCTTGCATCGCCCAGACGGCGCCCGCATGGGAGTTCTTCGGCGGTTATTCCCTCCAGAGATCTCACGTGCGGGAGTATTATAAGTCGTCGCCGATTCTCTACACGTTTCGCGACGCGTCGATCAACCTCGACGGCTGGAAGGCGTCTGTCACGGAAAACCGGAACCGGTGGTTTGGAGGCACACTCGATCTCAGCGGCCACTACAAGACGCCGCAACTGCTCGGGACGACCAACCAGGAACGAATGTTTGCGATCTTGTACGGACCGCGAATCTTCTACCGGATGCCTTGGGTCGTCCCTTTCGCCCACGTCCTGATGGGTGCCGCCCATGCGGACGTGCGGGTGACACCGGCCGGACCTCACGATTCTGACTTCGCGTTTGCCATGGCGGCAGGAGGCGGAGTGGATCTGAATCTCGGGGGCCGGGCCGCGGTTCGCCTCTTCCAGGCGGAGTATTTTCGCACCAAAGCTTTAGGAACGAGGCCGGACCATTACCGGGCGTCCGCCGGGATGGTTTTCTATTTGGGTGAAAGGGAATAAATCTTGCCCGTCGTGCCGCTGAGGGCGCAGAGCAGGCGCACAGGCATAAGCACATTAGCCGGGTAGCCGCATTATTTGTCGCCTATATTAATATCGAATCCCAGTTGCTTGACAAAAGCGACGTCCCCTTCGTCAAACACATTTATGTCGTGCCGCTTAAACCTACCGATAGAGTTGGGAGCACGAATCAAACCTGTTAGGTCAAGAGTTTGTCCATCTGTAGCAGCCAATCCAAGAAACTCAACTAATTGTCCCATTCCATTCCTTGGATTCAAGCAAAACTCATCGTAGTTCAGGAAGAGAAAATCTGTACCCATCGGACTGCATATATCTAAGACCCGTCGATGAACAATGCACCAATATTTCAGAGAGTGATAGGGAGATATCGTGCAGTCTTTTCCAACAAAATGCTGTCCCCATAACCTTAGTTGATTCTGATTGGTGCTGTAAGCCATGTCCAGTCCATTACGAGCTACATGGATATATCTCATGGCTCCGAGGCGTGGTCTTAAACGATCTACGACGACATGCGTATTTGGCTCTTTCCATCCCCACCTAGTGGACTGGGGCAATCGACTCTTGGCAGATAAGAGAGAGTGGGCCCTTTGCCTTAGCCAATGTGGGGAATGCGGCTTTCGTTCTTGCAATGCCAGCCCACTTATCAAATCAATCTGTTTTGGCGTAAACGTGTCACTTCCTGTCATTCCTTTGAATAGTATCTCAGTCAATTCATCAAAATCTTCTTCAGAGGCAGATAAACTTTCAATTCGGTTGAATAGGAAGGTGAACCAAAGATTGTCGTTTGCATGATTCAAATCGCTTCCCATGAAGAACCCTAACTCCAGTAGGCATCGAGCTATTAGGCGAGTTCCGCTTCCTCCAACGCCTCCTATCACAACTGGGGGCGCGTATGTTCTCAGCAGATCTGGCATGTTTGCGGCGCGGGAATAAGCGGCAGCGGGACTCACTCGGGAACGTCCGGCAGGTCGGGCTTATGCTGTGTCTCGTGTTCGCCGGTCATGTCCTTCCATTGGTTGTCCTCAAGAGCCGTCTAGCTGGCTCGGCCCGAGATACTGGAAAAAACTGGTAATCTCGCTGTTGTCCGATGTTAGCTGTACCCAGCCGGACTGAGAAGTCGATGGGCTTACCCCGAACAATTCAATTCCAATTCGGGCCAGTTGGTTCTGCGCCGGAAGCTGCAATGTAGTGGGATTGTTGGCCAGGGCCGGCAGTCGGCCATCGTTGCCGAACAAGGTGAAGTCCAGCGTCGCCGATTTATCAGAAAAGTTGGACACGGCGAATGCGGTCAAGGAGGAAGCATCGGACTGGTAGAAAGGAAAGTAGAGGCCCACTGTAGAGACTCCAACTCTCCGGCTCAACAGGTTCCCGGCATTGTCGTAGAGGTAGGTGATGGCAATGCCGTTTCCGTAGTCGGCCTTGATCAGCCGGCCAGCCTCATCGTAGGCGAACTTGACAACCGACGCGGGCAGGTTGAGAGAAGCAAGCAGCACGACAAGCGTCGCCACCCACAGCCAGGAGGACACCGGTCTTTGAACTGCGGCGATGCGCACTACGAGCTGAAAGTTGCCGCGCTGGAATCTCCCAGTTTCCCTCGGCATCAGATTCGTCCCAGCTAACAGCGGGCCGGGCAGAAACAAGCCCGGCCAAAGGCGCCAGAACCTCCCCGGCGCGCATCGGTGGATTCTAACAAATCATCAACGAAGGCGGAAGATGTCGAAGACGTGATGAATAAACGCTGAAGTCAGGCGCCCTCAGCGACTACGCTGCTCAAGAAACTCTCCGATTGTCTGAAATGTCGTCTCGCTCTCTGCCTTGTGATACTGTTTCTGCTTGTGGCTGCCGGCTTCGCTGGATCTTCAAACAGGTCTATCGGGACATCATCGAGCGCCTTAAGGAGCTTGACTGGTCGCCGGTTGCCACTCTGGTGCGCTGAGTATTGTCGAGGGTATCCATGCCGTGTCACGGCACCCGAGATTTGGGATACGAGTGTGCGAAGGCGAAATCGAGTACAGGGTTTAGCAGGGTCACTCTTGATCTCGCTGCTTTTCGGCTTGGGGCTCGACCTGTGGGCTCAAGGGGCCCCCGCGGCGGCGCAGGGGTCGGTGCGAAGCCACGCCGGGATCCCGTTGCCCAATGCCAGGGTACTGGCCAGGCATCTGCAGGCGGGGCGGAGCCTGGCGACAAGCGTCAGTGAACAGGGGCAGTTTGCTTTTCCGGAGCTGGCGCCCGGCGCTTACGATTTCGAGGTATCCCAGACCGCGTTCTTGACTCAAACGAAGAGAGGGGTCCTTGTTCGGGCCGGTCAAATCGTGATTTTGGAATTCGTGTTGCAAGCGGTTTCCGAGTCGAATCTTTCCGGCGCCACCAGCCGGATTGATGAAAGCCAGTTGGTGGGTCTCCCTCTGAACGGCCGCAGCTACAGCCAACTGGCGACTCTGCAAGCCGGCATATCCGAGACGGGAGGGGGACAAACCTCGCGCGGGGTCGGAGGTGGCAGTCTGAGTGTATCCGGGGGGCGATCTGCTTCAAACAATTTCCTGCTCGACGGCACCAACATCATGGACATGTCCAACAGCGTTCCGCGAAGCGCTGCGGGAGTACAACTGGGCGCGGATGCGGTTTTCCAGGTTCTGGTTTCGGGCGCCACCCCCGGAGCTGAGTATGGCCGGGGCAGCGGCGGAGTGCTCAACTCGATCACACGTTCCGGGTCCGACCCGTTTCACGGTAACCTGTTTGAATACCTTCGGAACAGCAAGCTGGACGCCCGCAACTTTTTCGACCGCGATCCGCTGAATCCGCTCCGGCGCAGCGATCCCCCGCCGTTTAAGCGGAACCAGTTTGGATTTACCGTTACCGGACCGATTCTGCGGGGAAGGACCTATTTCATGGGCAGCTTCGAAGCGATGCGGGACCGTCTGACCGAGACGCAAGTGGATTTCTTCCCCGACCAAGATGCCCGCCGGGGTGTGATCACCAATGCGGCCGGTCAGGAGATTCACCGCGTTCCGGTAAATCCCCGGGTGAGACCTTATCTGGATCTTTTTCCAATCCCCAATTCAACCCGCGAGGGGGAAGGATTCGGCCGCCACATCGGCTCGCAGTTTCAGCCCACCAACGAAAACTATTTCACGATTCGTGTCGACCACAAGATCAGCGACCGCGACAGTGTTTTTGTGCGTTATACCTTTGACGATGCCGCCAGCGTAAGCGGGCAGGATGTATCCGTGTTTCGCACTCTCACCAACAGTCGCCAGCAATACTTGACGCTGATGGAGACTCATATCTTCAGCCTGAGCGCTCTGAACTCATTCCGCTTTGGCTATACGCGTCCCGTGAGCGCCGTGGGATCGCTTTCTTCCATCAATATTCCTCCTTCCCTGTTTTTTGTGCCGGGCGCTTACGGATTTGGAACGATCGACATTTCCGGATCGGAGAGCTTTGGTCTTGCGATGTCTCCCGGATTCAATGTCATGAATAGCTTCCAGTTTGCCAATGACGTCGTGATTCAACAGGGAGCGCACTCTTTGAAGTTCGGAGCGGAAATACACCGCTACCGATGGGAGGTTGCCAACTCCGTGAACAAGGCGGGACAGTGGCAATTCAGCAGCCTGGACAACTTTTTGCAGGGGGGGCCGTCAGGGACCAGCTTGACGGTGGCATTGCCGGAATCGAATAATCGAAAGTCGTTCCGAGAAACGCTGGCGGGATTTTACGCGCAGGACAGCTTCCGCGTCGGTTCCCGTCTCCAGTGGAATCTTGGCCTGAGATATGAATTTGCCACGATTATTTCGGAAAAAGACGACCGGCTCGTCGCCGTTCCTGACATCGTGCGCGACACCCAACTGCAGATCGGCCGCATATTGAAGGATAATCCTTCGCTTCTGAACTTTTCTCCCCGTCTGGGATTCTCCTGGTCCCCCTTTGAGAAAGGCAAAACCGTGCTGCGCGGCGGCTTTGGCATCCACTACGATCCGATTCTGGAATATGTGGTGGATCAACTGAAGGGCACCGCTCCGTTTTATCAGAGGGTGGTGCGGCCGAATTTCGATGCCTCCGCGACTTTTCCGGATGCGCTGGCCGCTGCCTCCGAATTCACTGCGCGCACGCCGTTTCAACTGGAGATCCTCGATTACCATCACATGCGAAGCCCGATGGTGCTGCGTTACAACCTGACGGTGCAGCGCGAGTTGCCCGGTCGCTGGACCGTTCAGGCTTCTTACGTGGGAACGCGCGGGAACCATTTGTTCCGATTTTATGAGGCCAACCTCTACCCGGTTGCCGTCACCCGCGCCGACGGGTCGCTATTCTTTCCGCCGAATTCCGGTCCCCTCAATCCCGCTTGGGGTGGGATCGGCATGATCAGCGCCGACGCGCAGTCTTTCTACAATTCACTGCAGGTCTCGGCGGCAAAAAGCGCCGGCCGGACGCTTTCCTTGCAAGGCAGCTACACTTATTCCAAGTCGGTGGATGACACCACGGGTTCCTTGAACAGCGGCGGCGCCTTCGCTCGCCAATACCCCCTCCGGCGAACGCTGGACCGGGGCCTTTCTGATTTTGACGTTCGTCACCGTTTGAGCGTGTCCTACTTTTATTTGCTCCCCTTGCGAGCAGGGCAGCGCGGGGGGAGATCCAGGTTGTTCTGGCAGGCATTCGGGGGCTGGCGTCTGGGAGGAATCGTCTCCTTCCGTGCCGGAAGTCCATTCCACCCCCTGTCCAACGTCCGCTCGACCGGTTACCTGTTTGTGGCCAACCGGCCCAATCTACTGCCGGGGGCCAGGAATTCTACAGGAGGAGTGAGCGCCGGCTGTGGGCCGGTCCGGGCGGGTCAAAAGCTCGGGGGACCCGAGCGCTATTTCGATCCCTGCGTCTACGGTGCGCCGGAACTGGGCACGCTGGGCAACGTCGGACGCAATACCCTTATTGGGCCGGATGTCCTGAGTATGGATCTTTCTCTGCAAAAGGAATTCACGCTGAGTGGAGAGAAACGGCTGCAGTTCCGAGCGGAATTTTTCAACTTGCCCAATCGTCCTAATTTTGCCAATCCAACGCGGAGTGCCGCGGTCGTTTTAAACGGATTTCCCGCGCGAAGCAGCGCCACAGCGGGGTCGATCACCCGCACCTCCACCACCGCCCGGCAGGTTCAATTCGCCTTGCGGCTGTCCTTCTGAACAGGGCATGTTTCACATTTGGCGTGCCGCCAAATCGTGCGGGCAAAGTCTTGAGAAAATCTGTGTACAGAAGTGGATTTAAAAAGCTTTACTGAAGGCGTTGCTTTTGAGTCCTTTGGCATCGGTCGCCTCGATCTCCACCTTGTCGGGGAACAGGGTTCCAAAGGGTGTGGCAATTGCCATCCCGGTGAAGGTCTGGCTGACCGTCCCGGTAGTGAAGCCGGCCAGATTGATGTCGGCTGGCGAGCGGATCGTTCGGGTCGACTGGGGCACTCCTGATCGGGAAAACGAGTAGTCGATCCTGGCGATGTCGCCTTCAGAATCCGCGATCTGAATATCGATTTTGACCGAATCATCGGTCACCTTTGTCACGGTGGCGGCCGAAATGGAGGGCGGCGTTGCCGCGCTGCTGGCGCCGGTCCCCGACACCACCACCACCTTGCCGATAGAACCGCTGGCGGCGATGGTGAGGCTCCCGGTCTGGGCGCCCGAGGAAGCGGGGGTAAAGCGGACAGTGACAGCCTGTTGTCCCCCTGCGGCCAGCGTAAAGGGTGTGGCAGGCGAAGGGGCGCTGAATTGCGGGCTGGTACTGCTAATGGAGTTGACCGTCAGCGCCGCAGCGCCCGCGTTGCGAAGGGTGACCGTCAAGTCCTTACTCTGCCCGACCCCGACGCTTCCAAAGTCTAAACTCGCCGGCGTTACTTCAATATTGGCCGGTGGATCCGAGCCGGCTGTGGTCGCCACAATCGTTGGAGGAACGGCCGAAAGGAAAGTTAAACCGTAGTTTCCGAACAATTGCTGAGCGATCACCGGTTCTGTAGAGCGGAGGCTGACGTAGCCTCCCGCCTGCCCGGCCGTAGAGGGGGCGAATTGAGAGACGAGCTTGGAGACACGTTCTCCGGCGCGGATCGTCAAACCCGCCTGGTCGATCAAGGCCCCCTGGGCGCTGAACACTTCAATGGTCACCTGAGCCGCAGTGGTTCCCGGATTGTACAACGCCAGGCCGGTGAAAAGAGGCGGCAGGTTGACTACCTGGCTGAAGATAGCCCGGGTTAACGGCTGCGTCTGCAGCGGCAGCGCCGCGGCATAGTTGAACGTCGTCGGATCGCCGAATATCACGTCGCCGATGACTCCGTCGCCGTTTGCCTCGGCGCGAAGAGAGCCGACGGAGGCCGCGCCGGCCGGCAGGCCAAACAGCGGGCCGACATCCTGCTCCAGGACTTGTCCCGCCTCCAGGACCCGATTGACCGGAGTGGCCAAGTCGCTGCCGTTCTCGCCCAGCGCTCTCAAAGTCACGGTGCGCTGCCGGCCGGCGACGTTGATCAGCTTCAAGCTGGTAAAGATCGCATTGGCGTCGCTGGCCAGTTGCGCCGAGTAGGAGTTGCTGGAACCGTTGCCAGGTGAGGCATTCAGTCCGATCACGGTATTCTGTGCGGTCAACTGGATCAGCTCAAAGCCGGCCGCGCCGTCCCCCTCGGTGACTTCGACCGTGATATACCCGCTGTTGACAGACAGACCCTGCCCGAAAATCTGCGGCACCGATTGGTACAGAAATCCTTTAGCAGGAATGGTTCGCACCTGTTCGGGCGCCAGCGTCGCCCCGGCCTGGGATCCGTAAAGATTGAGCTTGATCGTAATAGTTTGGTCGTTGGGATTGGCCACGCTGACAAAGGTGTTGACCGGCTGGCCCCGGAAGGCGTTGGAACCTTGAAAGACCCGGGTAAAGTAGAACTTCTTCGCCTGTCGATCCAGCGCCAGAGACCCGTCCAACTGGCTGAGATCATTGGTACCAAACTGGAAGAAGGAGGCGATCTGAGGATTGTCGCTTTCCATCCGAATCCACCCGGCCTGCGCAGTCGACGGATCAACGCTGAAGATCTCGCTCCCGGCGCGCGCCAACTGCTGGCGGGGCTGAAGGAGAAAAGAGGCGGGGTTTCGAGGGAAGGGCAACGGGTTACCACTGGCTCCGAAGGCGCTAAACTCCAGCGAAGCCGGCTTGTCTGAATAGTTGGAAAAGGCAAAACCGGTGAAGCCTGTCGCGCCTCCCTGATAAAAAGGAAAATAAAATTGCTGCCGGGAAGTTCCCGTGGCATTCACGGCTACCAGGTTCCCCGCCGCATCATAGGTGTAGGCGATGGTAGTGCCGTTGCCATAATCGGCCTTGGTCAGTTGGCCGTTGGCGTCATAGGTGTAAGTGACCGTCTCGGCATAGGAGGCGGAAAAGAGCGCGATGCCGACAGCGAAGACAACCAGCCACGAGCGACGCGCCCTTGCGGCAGAACCGACCGCATTCCTCTTGCGAAGGATACATCCCGTGGAACATGCCACCATCCACATTCGGGCGGCTGACCTGTAACTGAAACGCCGGATAGCTTTACTCATGTTCCTGCTCCCCTGCTGATGTCGTGTTGAGATTCCCTGTGCTTGGCATCCTAGGAAACAGTTTCAAAACAATTCATTGGGTTAAAGTATGTGCCCCTCTATGTGAACAGGTTTGAAACCGATCCTGACTTGTTCGATATCATTCCAAAGAGTCCATAGGTATGGGCGGCTACAACGTCGCCCCCATCTGTGATGGCAACCGTATTCCCCGCACCGGGATGAGTGACAGATGGAGAGTCGCGACGGGGATTGCTCGGCTATCTTTCCGACCTTTACTCGTCCGCGCCAAAGATTTTTTCCTTCAAGCCCCCCCAAAAGTAACCAACATCTTTCGTGAACTTCCCTTTGCCGTAATAGTTCTTTGCGGTGTTCCAGTAATCGGGGTCGCAGCCGGCGCCGATCATCGCCTCGCCGGTGGTGGCTGCGTCCACCCACCCCATGTTCGCCCCGACTTCGGAGAACGTGCCCCCGACAGTCATCCAGCCAACATACGTAATCGCCGCCAGCAGTCCCGCGCCCGCTTGCGACAGACTAGTGACGGTAACCGTTCCTTCAGCCGCAGTTGCCACGACCGTCTCCCCGGCAGCAGTTGAGCCGTACCTTGCAAGGTGCAGTGAAAGTCGGGTGGCCGTGGAGGTGGTTGCCGGGTTCGCCGGCGAAAAAGTCTTTGGAACAAGCTTGATAATGACATCTCCGATCTCCTTCCCTGGAACCTTGGCCACCCTTCTGAGAATGGTAAACCCCTCCTTTAGCCACTGCATGCCTGTGGCGCTGTTGACACCGGTGATGCCCGGCCCGAGCCCGAACAGACCGAGTCCGGATGGATCGGCCTTTCTCACCGGGTCATTTTCGACATAACGGTAAAGATTGTTCCCGCCGGCGAGGCCAATCGGGTCTCTCTGCAGGAATCGTCTGCTCCTGGCGTCATAGTGGCGAGCTTTCATGAACAGGAGTCCATCGCCGTCATCTACCACCCCATAAGCGCCTACCCAAGTGAATGGATTGCCGGAGATGCCGGTCTGTTTTGCCTGCTCGCCGAAAGGGGTATAGGAGTAAGCCGCCGCCGTACTCCCCTCACCGTCTGTCAGTGCAATCGTGCTGCCCACGTTGTTAAAGTGGTAAAAGTAGCTCGCGCCCGAAGGTAGTCGCATGGCGGTCAAACGCGCACCGGCATAAATGTAGTAGGAGACCACGTTCCCGGCGCCGTCTGTTTCGAACAAAAGCCTGCCGTAAGTGTCAAAGTGACAGTTACGGGCCTCGCTTCCGGTGACGGTCTTCGTTCTGTAGCCGACTCCGTCATATAAAAACGAGGTTGTCACGCCATTTCGAATAATCGAGGTCAGCCGGTTTTCCTGGTCATATCGAGCGGTTATCTGCCGGCTGCCTGTGATGCTCGAAAGGTTGCCGTCCGAGTCGTAAGAGTAGGTGTCCGACCCCCAGGTGACAATCTGGTCCGCGTCATTGATCGTCACTACGGAACTCTGCGGCGAGACGGCAGTTGTCGCGGGAAGTTGTCTCTCTTCTTTGACAATTCTGCCAATCTCATCCCGTGTATAGGTCACTTGGGCGAAGGCGCTCGCCGCCTTGCGATGCTGAATTGAGGTCACCTCGTTGGCGTCGTTGTAGGCGAAGGAACTCTCTGTGCCATTCGACCTCGCTTCCCGGACCAGATTTCCCAATCCGTCGTAAGTGTAGGAAACGGAGTTGCCGTCCCACGCCACGCTGGAAACTCTGTTTCGTTTGTCGTACGCGTAACGGACGGAAAAACTGTTGGGGTAAATGATGGAGGAGATGTTGCCTGCAGCGTCGTAGGAGATCGAAACGGCCTTTCCAGTCGGATAGCGGATATCGGTCACCTCCCGCAGGGCGTTATAGGCGTAGGTCGTTGTTCCCGTTCCGTCGGTCACACTGGTGAGATTCCCCGCCTCGTCATAGCCGTAGGCGCCGGCATCGGCTCCGTCGTAGGTCTTTTTGACCACACGGCCATCGGCATCATAGCTAAAGGCAACTACGCCACCCCTGGCATTGGTGACAGCCGCAATTCGGCTGAGCGCATCCTTCCGGAGTTTAACGGTCTTGCCCAACGGATCGGTTGTTGAAGTTGCAAGGTCGTCATAGTCGTAGGTGAATGTGGTCTCCTTGCCGCGCGCATTTTTGAAGGAAACCAGGTTCCCGGTCTCGTCGTAGGCAAACCGCGTCGTGCCGCCCGCGGCGTCGGTCGTCGATGTAAGACGGTTCGCCGCATCATAGGTTCTGGATCTGGGGGTCCCGCGCGGGTCCGTCTCGGATGTCAGGTTGCCGTTCTTGTCATAGGCGCGCCGGGACACCCGTCCCATCGGATCGGTCAACTGCGTAAGGTTCATTGCCGCGTCGCGTACGACAGTGGTGGTGTGCCCGTTTTCGTCTTTGACCGAAGTGGCAGCACAGCAGTCGTAAGTGTAGCTCCGGGTTGTCCCGTCCGGATGGGTGATCTTGGTGAGGCGGTCATTTTTGTCATATTCGTAAGCGGTGGTATTCCCGCGCGCATCCGTGCGGGATGTCATGTGAAGGCCGGCGGGGTCGTACGAAAAGGATGTCGCGCTTCCGAGCGGGTCGATGAAACTTTTCAGATTGCCAAACTGATCATACGAGAAAGTTGAAGTATGACCCGCCGGATTCGTCAAACTCGTCAACTGTCCCCTCGCGTCATAGGTCATCGACGTCTCTTTGCCAAGGGGCGATCGGATTCGGGTCAAATGCCGCTTTGCGTCCCACGAGTAGCTGTCCTTTTCGCCTAGTGGGTTGGTCATGCTGATAAGGTTATCGTTGCCGTCGTATGCGTAGGACGTCCGCGTGAAGAGAATGTTGTCGTCAGCATGCCGGCGGGTGATCTCGGTTGGATTCCCCTTGGCGTCATAGCTCAGTGAAGTTGTCGTCCCGCGGGCATCCCTTAGGGACTCGGGCAGACCGAGCGTGGGATTGAAGTAGACGCCGAATCCGCCGACCGAGGAGTCATTGGTGCTGCCGAATGAAGCGCCATTAGTCCACCCTTCAAGTCCTGTGTTGCCGTAGCGCCGAACACCGCCGGCAGGGTCGGTGGCGATCACGGTCCCGTAAAAGTCGGTCTCGTACCGGGTCGAATTTCCGCGGGCATCTGTGAAAGTCACGATCCTGTCAAAAGCCTTCTCAAACTGCGCGCTCCGGCCCGCGGCTGTCAGCGCCGTCATGACGTGCGCCGCATCGTACAAGTAGGTCGTGGCCGAGCCTAGAAGGTCGACGCTCTTAGTCATGTCGCCGGCGGCGTTGTATTCGAACGTCGCCTGCCGACCATCGGGCGTCGATAGCGAAATGCACCGTTTATTCGAGTTGTAGGCAAGCGAAATCTTCCGGCCCGACGCGTCGGTTATCGTCTTGATCGTGCCGTCGGAGTTGTAGTCGATAGTGACCGTATTTCCATCGAGGTCGGAGATCGAAGTCAACCGGCTCACATTGCTCCCCGCAACGCGATCGTAGCGGTAGGTTAGACGGCTCTCCTTCTTGGAGAACAGCCAATAGCTTCCGTACCAGGTGAGACGCTCGGTGGAGCCAATTTCGGAGGTCGCCTGGGCCGGAGAAGCCTGCGAGAGATCGACAAAATAGGTCAGACCTTGTCCAGAGCCCCTGTTCAAGACGACCGACTTCCTGGAGTTGGTCTGTCCGGAGTGATCAATTGTCGATTCGTAGGAAAAAGTCCAATTATTCCCGAACAGGCCCGATGCGATCCCGTCCCTTGTGTCCCGCATGTTGTACGTTCGAGTCATGGCGATACTGGGGCCGAGACCGCGGTAGGCAAAGTCGACGTCCTGGACGACCAGCAATTGACTGGCTGTATTGACCCAGTAGTTAGGCATTCCTTGAATGGAGCAGACCCCGGGCCCGCCGCCGCCGTCAAACACTGTAAACGGGTTGTCCCTAGCGCCTCCCTTGGTCTGCAGACCTAGCGCAGGATCGTGGCCGAAGATATTTGCATGGGTCGCTAGAATCAAGAGAGCAACGCTGAGCGAAACGGTCCGCATAAGCCGAGGTGTCAATGTAGTTATGGCAGTCATGGCCTGGGCTCCTTCTTCAATCTGGGTGCCGCGATAAGGTCGGGCTTGGCCTGGCCCTTTACCCGACTTTCTCGTCCCACAACTCGAGTTCTTCGCCGATGGCCTGAACCCCCTGGGAGACACTCCATCAGAA
Source organism: Acidobacteriota bacterium (assembly GCA_016199665.1). Lineage (GTDB taxonomy): Bacteria > Acidobacteriota > UBA6911 > JACQSX01 > JACQSX01 > JACQSX01. The sequence goes on from JACQGG010000046.1 coordinate 15,991, forward strand.
AACTCGAAGCAAGCGGCGTTCCAGAATAGGTAAAGGCGACCTTATTTCCTCTTGCGTTGGTAACAGTGGCGGCGCGGTCCAGGGCATCCCGCTTTAATGCCACCGTACGGCCCAGCGGATCTCTGGTGGACAGGAGGCGGTGACCGTCGCTGTAGGTGAATGCGGTCTGTTTTCCTTTTCCATTGGTCACGGAAACCAGATTACCGACCGAGTCGTAGCTCATCTGGAGAGCCTGGCCTCCCGGGTTTGTCGACGACACCAGCCTGTTTGCAGCGTCAAAGGTCCGGGTGGTTGCGCTGCCCAGCTCGTCTGCTGCAAAAACCCTCTTGCTGTTCTTGTTATAGCGCTGCTGAATCTTTTCACCCATCGGGCCGGTAACTTCTGTGATGTAAAGCATCGGGTCACGTGTAAACGAGGTGGTATGTCCGGCTTCATCTGTGATCGACGTGAGCGCACAACAGTCGTAGGTGTATGTCTTGAAAGTGCCGTCGGGATAAATGACCTTTGTCAGCCGGTCGTTCTTGTCATGTTCAAAGCGTGTCGTATTGTTACGCGCGTCGGTCGCTGACGTCATCTTCATGCCAAAGGGATCGTAGGACATACGCGTTACATTGCCCAACGGGTCAACGGAGCTGGCGAGGTTGCCAAAGCCGTCATAGGCGAAGGTAGTCCGGCTTCCGCCCGGATCAGCAAGGCTGCTTAGCCGACCCTTGGGATCATACGCCATGACCGTCTCTTTCCCCGTGGGCGACTTGACCTTCGTCAGGTGCCCCTTGTCGTCATAGGTATAGGTCCAGGTATTGCCGAGCGCATCGGTTTTGGCAAGCAGGTTGCCGTTTGCATCATAGGTAAAGCGAGTCCTGGCCCACAAAACGTAGCCCTAGCCGGAGTCGGAGTGCGCAAAGGCGATTTCAGTGAGATTTCCTTGAGAGTCATGTGTGAACTCGGCCCATTTGTTGTAACTGTTACTTTTGTTCCACCAGGAGACACGTGTGGGAAGGAGGGTTTTGGCGAAGTCGTAGGAAAAGGTGGTGCCTATTACCCAGGCTGTCCGCAATAAAGGTCGTATACCCCTCTCCGCCGCTGACACCGTAACTCATGGATCCGCCTTCCGGATCCGTCACCTCCGTCGTTCCAAAAAAATTTATGGCGTAACGGGTCAGATTGCCCCGCGCGTCTGTTACTGTGTCGACCCGCCCATCCTCCGTGGTGAAACGAGTCACTCTGCCGCCGACTGTAAGGCTGGTCATGTAACGGCCTGAGTCATATGCATAAGTCGCAACAGAACCGAGCATATCGGTCGTCTTGATCAGATTGCCGCCTGCGTCGTACTCATAGGCAGCGGAACGACCGTCAGGGGCGGTCATGGACGTGCACAATTTATTGGCATTGTACGCAAACGACGTCGTCCTGTTGGCGGCATCCTTGATGTCTTTAATCGTCCCGTCGGAATTGTAATTTATGGTAACAGCGTTGCCATCAGGGTCTGCTATCGAAGTCAGGCGGCTCGAATTTGAACCGCTCACTTTGTCGTACCGGTATGTCAAACGCGTATTCTTTTGATAAAAAAGCCAGTAATTCCCGTACCAGGTGAGCCGATCGTAGGTTCCGGCCGGAGGAGTGGCCGCAACCGGCAGCGTGGCCGACAGGTCGATTGAATATTTTATGCCCTGCCCGGAGCCTTTATTGAGCAGCACGGACTTGGGGGACTCCGATTGGCCGGCGTGGTCAATGGACGATTCGTAGGCAAAACTCCAGCGACTGCCGAACATACCGGAGAGGATTTTGTCTATGAATCTTGGCATATTGTAGGTGCGAGTCATCAGAATGCTCGGTCCAGTCCCGGCCGAGGAAAAGTCTGTGTCCTGCACCACCAGCATTCGAGTCGCCGTGTTGATCCAGTAGTTCGGTACACCCTCAACGGAACATGTCCCGGGTCCGCAGCCTCCATCAAATATTGTGTTTGGACTGTCCCCTGGCCCGCCTTTGTTGCTCAGGTCCTCGCCCGGGTCATGCGCCAAGGCATTGTCGCTCAGGAACAAGGGGGAGAATGCCGCCAGCAGCAATGCTGAGATTATTGGACCCGTGTAAGAGAATGGAATCGTCCTGGCGGCCAGATGGCCGCCCGCGGTCATGGATAGGGAAAAGGAGAAGCAGAGAGTCCGGAAAATGGCGAGCGTCTGGAGAGAAGTTTTCCTCATACGCACCTTCCCCCCCATTCAGCGTCTTGGCCCCAACGTCTTGGCCCCAAGGCGCAAGGCATTATCTGTCCGTCTCGAGGGGAAGTCAACGAATTACGAGGTATTACGAGGAAGGGCGTTCGACGAATCCCCAGCACTTCAGACAGCGCCGACGCCGACCGCCACGGAGCGGCAGGACATTGGAACCGGCGTGTCCCTGCGGTCACGGCTCTCGCTGCATACACAAAGAGCGTGGATATCCAAACTGAAGTGGAAGGGCGACTGCGGCTGCCCGCGCCGCAAAATTAATGTCGCCGCCGCCCAAGGCGGAGGCCCTGCTCAGCAGGCTAGTTGACTTCGATCGAGCGGATAATTCCTACGGTGCCGAGTTCGCGGTTCTCAGCCGGCTCATACTCGATTACCACCGAGAGAGCCTCTTGGGGGCCGCACATGAAATCGAACTCCTCATTGGCGGATTGCGTGATCAGCACGGCAGTCGGATCAGAGATCAACAGCGGCGTCCGCTTTGCCCCTGTCATGATTGTCAATCGCATACCGGGCTCGCCCAAACAGTCCAATTGGAGCAGAGTACCGGCGACCGTCGCAGTCGCCGACTCCTTGGAAGTCTGCCGATCGGTCTCTTCCCGCAAAGACCCGTTGCCTGGCCTGCGGTTCAATCTCGGCCGGCCGCCGCTCTCGAGATCCGTGCGCGCCGGCGCCAACGAAGGTTCATCCTCCTTGGAGATTTCTTCAGCTTCCTGCGGCTCCGCGCCCCCCGCCGGGGTTCGGCGCTTGGCGCCGGAATTGCCTGAAGCGTACCGCAGAAGCTGCTCGATGGCGTCGACCTCGGCCGGAGTCTTGGCATAGGGACGAGCTCGCCGCGCGGCTTCGAGCGCCTCGTCCATCTGCCCCAGCTCCACATGCGAGTAAGCCAGCACCGGGTAGAGCTGAGCGGCATCGGCCGGGCCCATGTCTCCCAATGCGCGGATGTGCGCTACAGTTTCCCGGTAGTTGCGCTGGCTGTAGCGGATAATCGCAAGCCAGCGGTGTGCCTCGATGTATTCGGGGTCAAGCGCCAGCGCTCTTGCCAACAGAGCGGCTAAGACTTCTTCCGGTTCACCCGCCTGGTGCAGCAGCCGGGCGTAATCATAAAACAGTCGGGAATTTGTCGCCCCTAGCTGCACCGCTTGAGCGAAATACCCGCGCGCTTCCTGCGGGCGATCGGATCGCTCCAAGTACGCCCGCGCTTCGGCCACTTCCCAGCTCGCGGGATTCTCCTGGGCCAGTTTCGCCAGCAGCGAGTCGGCGTCCTTTTTCTTTTCCGGCTGGCGCAACAGACTTGCCAGCACCAATCCCGTCTCCACCGCTGATGCCGGCTGGATCTGAGGATTTTCAGAGGCTTTCTCCAGTTTCGCGTCAAAATAAGCCACCTTGAACCAGTCCCCGCGCAGGTAGGCCTCCAGTTCGGCCTGTACCCTGTCAAGCGTCTTCCCGTAGGCCTGCTGGAACGCGACTGCAGCGTCGGCCCCCGAGATCAAGGCGCGCATGAACTGCGGGTACTTCGGACGATACGGGTCGGACAGTTGCAGCATGTGCGTCAGCGCCCAGCTTTCGGCATACAGGACCCGCGATTTCTTGCTGTCCCTGTAAACGGGCGATTGCAGGTCTGCGGTGGTCAGCGTTTCCAGGTCCAGTAGTTTCCCGCCCTTGAGAAGTTGCACATAACTTTCATTCAGCGCCCCCACCTGCACCTTTCCTGCAGCCGGCTTCAATGAGGAGTACAGTTCTCCCATACCGATCCTGAACCACAATGGGTACTCGATTGGTGAGTGGCTCAGGAGCAAGTTGACATAATGGTAGACGGCCCCCGGATAGGCCTCGGAATTGAGCTTGCCGATCACGACATAATCCCGGCTGCCGTCGCTGAATGAAAACGAAGCCACGTCGCTGCCGGTACTATAGGGCTCGAACTCCTTGGCCGAGTCGAAGCCGACGATGCGGACACGCTGCGTGGAAGGGAGTCGCATCGGTGCGATGGAAAGGAAAAAGCTGCGCACGGTTTCGAAGTAGAGAATCGCATCCCGTCCTGACTTTGCTCCGGTCGTGGTATACATCTCAAAGTTTTGCGATGTCAGCTTGGTCCACTGCCCCGCCGCAAATGCGCCGGCCAGTGTCACAAAAACCATGAGGAAAGAGAACACTTTCATGCTGCGCCTCTGTGGCCAGGAATCACCTGCTAATCATCCGGCTGAAGGCGGTCGCCAGAGATTGCCCGATTCGTTCGGCTGTCAAGGAAGGCGGGAGGGCTATGCTCAGTGTGGGCGAGCGCGTGACTGGATCCTCCTTTATGAATTCGGCCAGAGTATCTTCAATGGTTTCCACGAGCGTGCGCGGCTGCTCGGGCCGCCGAACATCCGGCTTGAACCTCCCTTGCGGCCGGGGTGCCTGAACGGGCAGAGATGGCTTTCCAGACTCTGCAACCCGAGGCGCTGCGGCCCATGACTCCAGGAACTTCAGGCCCGCTTCAAGCAACATCCCGACGGCTCGGGTTGCTGCATCCGGGGACGCGGCGTCTGGCGCCGGCGACGGTTCGCGATGAGCGACTTCATCGGGCTGTTTGGGCGCCCTCTGTTGCCGCCGGCTGTCACCCAGGGCAGGGCCCGGGGCCTTCTCAGGAAGGATCTCCTTGAGCACTTCCAACATCGGCTTGCGTCCCAGCTTCTCAAAGCTTACCTCCGAGGCGGTGCCGTCAAAGAGCCCGCTGAACAGGGCCTTTTTCAAGCGCATGGTTTCCCAAACGCGCTCCTCGATACTTCCCTCCGTTAGTAAATGGACTGCCAACACTGGGCGCGATTGACCCATGCGATGGACCCTGCCGATGCGTTGTTCGAGACGAGCCGGATTCCAGGGAGGCTCCATGATGATGACGGCAGAAGCCGCCTGCAGGTTTAGCCCCACTCCTCCCGCATCGGTCGAGAGAAAGACCCTCACTTGCGGGTCGTCCCGGAATCTAGAAATGAGTTTGCCTCTCCTTCTAGAGGGGATCGCTCCATGCAAAGAGACGTAGCCAATCTTCAGGTCATCCAGCATCTCTCCCACAAGGAACGTCATCCGCTCCCATTCGCTGAAAACCACCACCTTGCGTTCCTCTTCCAGGACCAGATCACGGATGATCTCCCGGAATTCTTCCAATTTCGGCGAAACCTTCGTCTCCTTGTCGAACAGAAACGTGCAGTCGCAAATCATCCTCATGTTCTGGATGGCGCAAAGCAGGCGCTGCTGATCCAGCAGTGACAGCCAACCCTGACGCTCCAGCTTGCGCATCAGCGCCGCCACGACTAATTGTTGGTCTCCGTAGTAGCTGGCTTGCTCCGGTGTCATCGGAACCCGAAAAACCTTATCGGTGCGAGGCGGGAGGTCTTTCAGCACCTGATCGCGCCGACGCCGCAACAGAACCGGCGCCAGTTTTTCTCGCACCTGATCCAGCTTCCGATACCCGACCAGTTTTCCTTCTTGGCTCAGCTCCCGGTGCTCGGCCAGAAAACGGAAGGCCGGGCCCAGGCGTCGTCCGTCGACAAATTGCACAACGGAGTAAAGTTCTTCCAGCTTGTTCTCCAGGGGCGTTCCCGTCAGGACGAGCGCGTAGCGGCTTCGCAAAAGTTTGATTGTTTTCGCCGTGGCTGTTTCCCAATTTCGGATTCGTTGGGCCTCGTCCAGAACGATTAGATCCGGGGACATCGCTGCCACATGATCAAGGTCTCGGAGCACCAGCTCGTAGTTTATGATCTTGAAAAACGCGGGGGAGCCATACAGCATGCGGCGCTTTTCGGGCGCGCCATCGATCACGGCAGCCGACCGTTCGCTGAAGCGTTGGATCTCAGCCAGCCACTGGTGCTTCACCGATGCGGGACAGATGATGAGCACGCGGCTGATTCCGCGCCGGCGCGCGAGAAGTTCTGCGGCGCCGATGCCTTGAATCGTCTTGCCCAGACCCATGTCGTCGGCCAACACGGTCCGGGCGCGGCACGCGGCGAAGAGGATGCCACGCACCTGAAAAGGGTACAGCGGGATCTTCAACAGGTCGTTCAACGGACGCCTGCCCTTCTCAAGGAGACGCAGTTGAGCCGATTCGAATGCCAAGTCGTCCGCGCTCTCAAGCTCTCGTTCGATCCAGTCCAGGGCATCGGCATAGATGACAACCTTGTCTTCCAGGCCTCGGAAGCGCTGGACTGCCAATGCGAATTGCCCCATCCGCTCAGTCCTGAGCGTCCCGGTTCCGTCAAAGAATTCGTCCCGTAATGCAGCAAGTTCGGGCGAGACCTTCGCAGGCAGCGCGATTCGAACCTTCAAGGTTTCCCCATATTCCAGGTACAGGGTGGTGTGGATGCGGCGGCGGTCGCCCTCGACTTTCTTTCCGAAGCGTCCTCGAGCACGCAACAAGACCGCTTCGATATGTTTGCATGTGCCGAGTGTGTTGACCGCAAAATCGGGGCAAGCGCAATAATTGTCAAACAATCCCACTCCGCGCAGGGCTACCCGATAGGTACGCTTGCTGGACTTTGACAGGACTTGATAATCTCCAAAAATGTCCAGGCCCTGGTGTCGGATCTCGAACTTTTCCTTCCGGGCGCGTAGCCTTCGTTCCGATATCTGTTCCTCTACAAGCATCGCCTTGTCCCTCAATGGCTCTCAGGCGGTGGGGCAGCCTTCCGGAGTGAAATCCCGTTGGCCCCGGTTTTCGCCGCCTCGAAAGCCAGCCAACTCTATCATCAGCAAAATCAGTAATTCTAGCAGCCGAACAGCAAAAGTGATTGCACCTCGGCCGCAAAACGGATCGAGGAGCCATTGCTTGGGACAGCACTGTCGAATACTCGCTCACTCCGAGCTCACATACGATGAAAGCTGAATCACACGCAGGCCTTGGACTGGCGGCAAACGTCGATCGTTGGTTACGAACGTCTTACATCCCGTTCCGACCGCCGCGACGAGCTGGAGGGCATCCGGTGTCTTAACGCCGGTTGTGGCGCGAAGATGCGCAGCTGCTCGCAGTTGATCGCGCGTCAGCTCGACGATTCTAATTCCCTGACTCCGCGTGAGCAGGGCTTCATAGCGCTCCGCTAAGTGTCGATTGCCGGCGCGATACGGCACCACGAGGACTTCGAGTAGCGTCAGCGCCGAAGTCACGAGTTCTCTCTTCCCGTGATCCGCCTCCTGGAACAACGGCAGAATCTGCGGAAGGAACCGGGGCTCTTCCTCGATGAAGTAGATGAAGACCGCTGTGTCGACGGCCACGTTGCCAGGAGCCAGGTCGGTAATCAGTCCCATGAAACTCGCTCACGCTCAACATGCCTCGAAGCGCCGATGTCCTGCCAGTGTTCTTTGCCGAGGCCTTGGAGTTCGAGGATCGAGAGCGGCTCTGGCGCTTCCAGTGCTTCGCTGAGCAGATGCGTAACCTCCTGGGCAACGGACCGTCGCTCGCGTTTAGCGCGGGCCTGCAGTTTTCTGTAGAGCTTGTCCGGCAGATTCTTAATATTCAGGATTGCCACTTGTATTCCTCCACTATTCCTCCATTCTGCACCCAGACCTCTTTTAAAGTCAAGAGTCGACGAGCCCTCAGACACTCGATCCCCGACACGGCGGGACTCGGTGCAAAGCATGGCTGCGGGGCCTATTGGGGAATATCCCCGAATATTTCCGAGGTGCACTCTGGTAGAATTTCCTCCAAAATGGGTCCGCTTTGACCGTGACGAGGATTGGTGGCCAAATTGAAGGGCAAGAACAAGGGCGATAAGGTCGCCGAGCGCTACACGCATTACGAGACCACTCCGATGCGTCCCGACGTAGGGACGCAGCCGCAGTTTCGAAAGAAAAAGCCGCCGCAGACGTATCGCTACGACTCGTCGCTGGCGCCGGCGCTGGACTGGGACGGGCAAAACGGCGCCCGCGAGCTGGGGGAGTGGCTCCTCGGCTTGGCCGGGGAGGCGGCCGCGCTTGCGCCGTCGCATGAATTTGCCGCCCCGAAGGAATTTCGGGCGCCGGACGGCCGCGTCCTTGCTTCCGTCCGGTCGCTCCAGGACGCCCTCGGCCATCTCAAGCGGCTCTCGCGGCCGTTTCTGAACTGGACGGGGAAATCCGAGCGGCTGTCGTTCGATGTTCCGACACTGCCGCTCTTTGTCCACGAGCGCCTCTCCACCAAGGCGATCGTCGATACGCTGGTGGGACATCGCAAGACCAGCCCTCAGACCGACATGTGGGAGTTGTTCGGGGATCCTCAGCGTTCAATCGTCGATCAGACGCTGCGCGCCTACGAATACCAGGACCGGTGGGTCAACCGGCTGATACTGGGCGACTCGCTGGTCGTGATGAACTCGCTGCTTCAGTACGAAGGCCTGGGCGGCCAGGTGCAGATGATCTACATCGATCCTCCGTACGGCGTAAAATTCGGCAGCAACTTCCAGCCCTTTGTCCGCCGGCGCGACGTCACGCACGGCGACGACCAGGACTTCACGCGCGAGCCGGAGATGGTCAAGGCGTACCGTGACACCTGGGAGCTTGGCCTGCACTCGTATCTGACGTACATGCGGGACCGTTTGACGCTTGCTCGCGAACTCTTGAGCACCAGCGGCAGCGTTTTTGTTCAGATCAGCAAGGAGAACCTTCACCACGTTCGCGAAGTTCTCGAGGAAATTTTCGGAGCGGAGAACTTCTGCGGTCAAATTGACTTTGCCACTACGACCAGCCAGACCAGCCAGCTCCTTGCAGCAACAGTCGATCATTTGCTTTGGTTTGCCAAATCCCGAGAAGCCGTGAAATTCAGGCAGTTGTTCCTCGACAAAGACTTTGTCGAAATTGTACGGACAACTTACAACAAGATTGAGCTGCCCGACGGCACCATTCGTGCAATGACCGTCTGTGAATTGAGCGATACAAAACTCGTTCCAGAAGGCTCGAAAATCCTGTCGCTCGATAACACAACCTCGCGCAGTGGAAGCGAGTCTACGACCCAACCGTTCCAACTGAACGGCCAAGTATTCAAACCAAAGAGTGGCGGCTGGAAGACGAACGTCGCTGGTCTTGAAAGCCTCGCTAAAGCGGGACGCCTCCACATAAAGGGTATGAGCCTGCTCTACAAGCGCTACTACAACGACTTTCCGTTTACACCCCTTACGCAGCTCTGGACCGACACCCAACTCGGTGGGTTTCTCCGACAAGAGGAAAAGCTATACGCGGTGCAAACGCCCCTTAAGGTGATCTCCCGCTGCCTGTTGATGACCACCGACCCCGGCGACCTCGTCCTCGACCCCAC